>JAAYZQ010000218.1 GCA_012514775.1 Anaerolineaceae bacterium | reverse complement strand
TGGCGTACGCCGCCGGACAGCCCGCCGTGCACCGCTGGCAGTAGTAGCAACGCTGCACGTTCTGCTCGCTCAGGGCGCTCACCTGGCTGGCAAACGTCCCCGCCGCCGTCGACAACGTGAGATCGGGATTCATGGAACCTCCCTAAAGAAAAAACGCCCAAGCAGACTCGAATGCCTGGCTTGGGCAACGACCATCACTGGACAGATCCCGGCTGTCGCCGAGTTCCAGGACTGGCTGTATGGCTGCGTGTGCCGGGTTTTGCATGGCCTTTACCTCAATCGGTAGCTTTTTGGTCACCCAAAAGCGCCTGAAAGGCACCTTCCCGCACTCTGGAGCTCTCCTTCGCTCCTCCTCGAGCGTATTATACCATAGGTGGGCCAGTACGCAAATTTTGGGATCGCCTGCTGACTATGGGTCAGTGAATGACCGCCAGTGTGGTATCCCAGCTATGGTTTTCTCAGCCGTATGCTGATGAACAGGCCGACGATGAGGATGAGCAAAAGCACGATAATGATCGCGCACTCCCCTGCACCTACTCGAACAAACATATCGTTCCCCTTTGCCCCATTTGACCTCGCGAGGCAGTATTGGCTCTCACCCAGTATACCACACATTGCGACAGTCTCAAAAGCCCGGGTTTGACAAGCCCCGTAGCTTGTGTTACACTTCAAGCGATAAGCGTTCGGAGATGCACGCGGGAGCTACGTTCAGGCGTAGGCTCCCGCGTTTTGACAGGACAAGGGAGGTGTCTGTGCCGACGAGGGAACAGATCCGGCGCCGCGTCGCGGAGGACGGCGTCGAGTTCGTCAACCTGCAATTTACCGACATCGTGGGCATTGTCAAGAGCGTGACCATCCCCGTGGCAGAGCTGGACGTGGCGCTGGCGCGGGGGATGTGGTTCGACGGCTCTTCGGTGGAGGGCTTTGCCCGCATCGCCGAGAGCGATATGTACCTGGTGCCCGACGTGGACACGTACGCCGTCATCCCCTGGGGCCGGGATGCGGGGCCAACAGCCCGCCTGATTTGCGACGTCTACCAGCCCGACGGGCAGCCCTTTGCCGGCGACCCACGCTACGTCCTGCGGCGGGCCCTGGACGAAGCAGCGGCCATGGGCCTGCGGTACTGCGCCGGCCCCGAGCCCGAGTTCTTTCTGTTCAGGCCCGACGGGGAGGGCCGGCTCGTCCCCCAGCCCCACGACCAGGGCGGCTACTTTGACTCTTCCACCGACCGGGGCGTCGAGGTGCGCAAGCAGATGGCGCGGGCGCTGGCCGTCTTTGGCATCCAGGTGGAGGCCACCCATCACGAGGTGGCCATGGGCCAGCACGAGATCGACTTTCGCTACACCGACGCCCTGCGCGCGGCCGACAACGTGGGCACGTTCAAGGTGACGCTGAAAGAGATTGCCCGCCAGCACGGGCTCCACGCCACGTTCATGCCCAAGCCGGTGGCCGGCATCAGCGGCTCGGGGATGCACGTGCACCAGAGCCTGGTGTGGATCAAGAACGGCGAAAATGCCTTTGCCGACGCCGGCGGCGAGTACGGCCTGTCGGACCTGGCCCGCCATTTCGTGGCAGGGCAGTTGGCCCACGCCCGGGGGATGAGCGCCGTCCTGGCGCCCCTGGTCAACTCGTACAAGCGCCTGGTGCCCGGCTACGAGGCGCCCATCTATGTCAGTTGGGGCCAGATCAACCGCTCGGCCCTCATCCGCGTGCCCCAGGTGCAGGCCGACCGGCCGGAATCGACGCGGCTGGAGCTGCGCTGCCCCGACCCGAGCTGCAATCCCTACCTGGCCTTTGCGGTCATGCTCCGCGCCGGGCTGGACGGCATCAAGCGCCAGCTCGAGGTGCCGGCCATCTCGAACGAGGACCTGTACAACCTGGGCAGCAAAGGGCGCCAGGCCCGCGGGCTGCAAACCCTGCCGGCCTCTCTGGGAGAAGCGTTGGAGGAGCTGGAGCGCGATCCCGTGGTCCGCGAGACGTTGGGTGACCACATTTTCGAGCGTTTTACCGAAGCCAAGCGCATGGAGTGGCAGCAGTACTGCCAGCAGGTCAGCCAGTGGGAGCTGGAGCGTTACCTGCGCGTCTATTGAGAGCCGGCCGCGGGCGGGCGTGGGGAGCAGAACCTTGAGCCATGGGGAGTCCAGTGTGGACGAATGGTCCGATCTGCCATTGTTTCCTTTGAATACGGTGCTCTTTCCAGGCATGATGCTGCCCCTGCACATTTTCGAGGAGCGGTACAAGGTGATGGTCAACCGCTGCCTGGAAGAGAGCCGGCCCTTTGGCGTGGTGCTGATCCGCGAGGGACAGGAGGTGGGCGGTGAGGCGGTGCCCTACGAGGTGGGAACCACGTCGGTCATTGCTGCTGTGACCCACACCGACGACGGCCGCATGAACATCATCACCATCGGCAGCCAGCGCTTTCGCCTGCGCTCGTTGCACAGCTCCTTGCCCTACCTGGTGGGCGACGCCGAGCCCTGGCCCCTCAAGGGCACCGGCGCCGGCGACGTCGAGGACCTGGTGGAACCAATCCACGCCATGCTTCGTCAATACATGAGCCTGCTGACCATGGCCCAGGGACACAAGATCAACGTCGACCAGGTGCCCTACGACGCCCAGTCCCTGGCCTGGCTGGTTGCCATCGTGCTGCAGATCCCCATGGTGGAGAAGCAGCGCCTGCTCAACCGGCCGACGGCCCGGGCGGTGTTGACCGCCGAGCGGGCCATCATGCGCCGGGAGCAGTTGATCCTGAGCCACATTGCCAGCACCCAGGCGGACCAATGGGAAGGCGGCTACAGTGGCTACCTGGCCCACAACTAGCGGTGGGCCAACAATGAACGTTAACAACGAGCGGGGCAATCAGGCGACTCGCTACCTGACGGACGAGATGCCGGGCATCGGGGGCCGGATCAAGGAAAAGCCGGCCGACTTTGCCGTGGAGGAGCTGCCCCTTTATTCGCCGTCGGGCGAAGGAGGGCACACCTTCTTCGAAATCCGCAAGGTGGGGCTTTCGACGTTCCAGGCGGTGCGGGCCATGGCCCAGGCGCTGGATGTGCCGGCCGGCCGCATCAGCTACGCGGGCCTGAAGGACGCCCGGGCCGTGACCTGCCAGGTGCTGTCGGTGGAGGGGATCCCGCCCGAGGTGGTCATGGCGACCGAGGTGCCCCACATCCAGATCAAGTGGGCCGAGCGGCACAACAACAAGCTGCGCATCGGCCATCTCCGCGGCAACCGCTTCACCATCCGCATCCGCGGGGTGGACGAATCCCTGGTGGACCGCTGCCAGGCCATCCTGGAGGTGTTGCAGCGGCGGGGTGTGCCGAACAGCTACGGCCCACAGCGCTTTGGCCAGCGGGGCGACTCGCACCTGCTGGGCAGAGAGGTGGTGCGCAGGGATGCCAGGGCCTTTGTGCAGCGATTCCTGGGCGGGCCCCACCCCAACGAGACCGCCATCGTGCGAGAAGCGCGGGCCGCCTTCGAGGCCGGGCGCTGGCAGGAGGCGCGCGCCCTGTTTCCCCACGGCATGAACGACGAGCGGCGCGCCCTTCAGACCCTGATCCAGTCGGGCGGGGATTATCGCCGCACCCTGGCGGCCGTGCCCCGCAGGCTGAGGACCTTTTTTGTGTCGGCCTACCAGTCCAGCCTCTTTAACCGTGTCCTCGACGCCCGCCTGGAGACCCTGGACTGGGTGTACGTCGGGGACCTGGCCATGAAGCATCCCGGGCGGTCGGTCTTTTATGTCGAGGATGCCGAAGCGGAACAGCCCCGCGCCGAACGCTTTGAGATCAGCCCCACGGGGCCCCTGTACGGCCACAAGATGATCCAGGCCAGGGGGCGACAGGGAGAGCTGGAAGCAGCCGTACTGGCGGCCGAGGACATGACCCTGGCCAGCTTTCGCGTGGGGGAGGGCATCAAGGCCGAGGGGGAGAGGCGCGCCCTGCGCTTTCCGGTGAACGAGCCGGAGATGTGGTACGACGAGGGCATCATGCTGCGCTTCTCGCTGCCGCGGGGCTGCTATGCCACGACGCTGCTGGCCGAGATCATGAAGGTGTCCCTCCTGCCCGAAGGGGAAGATGGCGAGGCCGAAACGGATGTGACGTAGCTTACAAAACTCTTACGGGGTTTTAACATATTCGTCCTAATTTGTTAACAACCTTCTAACAAAAAGGGGGTATAATATAGCTGTCTTCGAACAAGGAGACAGGACGTCGAACTTGGAAGACAGGGAGGAGAGAGGGCAATGACAAACGTGCAGAGACAACAACGGGAGACCCGGGACGCGTGGTTTTGGCCCGAGTCCGAAGCCAGCAGGCAGGCGCGGAACAGGCCGGCCCGGCAAGCAGCCCGGGTGTTCCCGTCGATCATTGTCTCCGCCACCGAAGATCAGCTGGTCGTCCGTGCCGAGATGCCCGGTATCGACCTGGAACAACTGGACCTCAGCATTTCGGGCGATGTTCTAACCATCCAGGGCTTTCGGCAGACGGGCCGGGACATGGAGGGCGGCTGGTATCACCGGCGCGAGCGAGAGAGCGGCGGTTTTAGCCGGGCCGTACGCCTGCCGGCCGAGGTCGACGGCGACAGGACAGAGGCCTCGTACGAGGCTGGCGTCCTGACCGTCAAGGTGCCTCTGCGACAGGAGGCCAGGCCCAGGCAGGTGCCCATCAGAGTGGCGGAAGGCTAGTGAGGGGGGAGAAGGGAACGATGTCGGCAGATAAAGAAATGGAAGTAGCCGAGAAATCACAGGTAGACACCAACATTCACCAGGAGCTGCGCAGTGGCAACTGGTTCGTACCGGCGACCGACGTGTACGAAACGGCGGAAGAGGTCATACTGGTGATGGACATGCCCGGCGTATGTTTCGACTGCGCCCACGTCAGCATCGTCGACGACGAGCTGGTCGTGACAGGGCACGTGACCCATGGTGAAGATGAGGACGATTACGTGCTCTACCGCGAGTATGACGTGGGGCACTACCACCGCCACTTCGGGCTGCCGCCCACAATCGACCGGACGAGGATCGAAGCCAGCATGGCCGACGGTGTGTTGACCGTGGTCATGCCCAAGGTCGAGCAGGCGCGGCCCCGGCGGATTGCCGTCAAGGTGGCCGGCTGACGAACACGGATCTGCCGTCCCACAGGGGCGACGGAAATAACCACATCACGAGGAGGATCGATGGACTGGCTGGCATTTTTAAAGATCATGGCAATGGAAGAGCACGCCGCGCAGGCCAAGTATCAGATGGCCGTGGATATGGCCGAGGATCCGGAACTGAAGTCGTTCTTTGCCAAACTAAGGGACGAAGAGGCCTTTCACGAACAATACCTGGAAGGCGAGTACGAGAAGCTACAGCGCAAGCTACAAGCCTCGGGGTGAGCCCCGGCTTGCCGAAAACGACAGGAATCGCCGGGCAGGTCTCCGGCGATCTCGCCTCTCCCGGATGGATGAGGAGGTGTCTCCCGATTCGCCGCGGCCTGGTCCGCGGCCAAGGGAGTACGATATGAAACCGAATGATAGAAATGTGACCAGAATCTTTGGTCGCCTGGTTGAACAGAATAAAGCCGTCGGTGAGTCGTTCATCGTGCGGTCCTTTGCGGCAGGGGAGACCGTCTCCAAACCGGAGGAGATGGGCTGCTCCCTGTTCCTGGTGGCCAGTGGGCGCGTGCAGCTCTATCGCATCACGCCCGATGGCCGGCGCTTTGTAATTGCAACGCTGGGGCCGGGCTCGCTCTTTGGCGAGGACTCGCTCCTGGGCGGAGACGCCCCCGACACCTATGCCGTGGCCCTGGAACCCTGCACCATCTGGACCATGCCGCGCCAGGAGGCCCTGGAGTTCTCGTCCAGGGAGGCGATGTTCGGCTTTGGTCTCATCCAGGCCATGGGCCATCGGCTCATGGAAGCCGAGAATCGGCTGGAGCAGATGGCGTACAGCACCATCTCGGCACGACTGGCGGCGCTTCTCCTGGAGCTGGGCAACAGCGACGAGGAGAACGTCGTCCACGCCACGCACCAGGAGTTGGCCGACATGCTGGGCACCTGGCGCGAGACCATCAGCAAAACGCTGCAAGACTTTCGGCGCCGCGGCCTGGTGGCATCGGGCCGCAGGCAGTTGACCTTGCTTGACAGAGAAGGTCTGGAGCTGGAGGCCGGCGGCCTCTAGCCAGGTTATCGCGGAACACGGCAGGCCCGGCTCCTCGTGTTCTCTCTCCGGGCCCGTCCTGGCGGTGAGGCCAGGAGGTGCCGCCTGCCCGGTTCCGCGCCAAAATTTACCCCGCCGGCGAGGCCCTGCCGGAAAGGTAGGCCGAGCCTGGCCCACTCACTCGAAGGATCGTTTTCCATGGAGGAGCAAAACGGTGCCCTTGTGGTGCTGCTGCGAGCCATCCAAAACGAGATCGACGGACAACGCTTCTACGACGACGCGGCTCGCTATTGCATCGACCCCTGGGCCAAGGAGCTGCTTTCGGACCTCGCGCGCGACGAGGAGACCCACGCGCAATTGCTCCTGGGCCAGTACGACGCGCTGCGCTCCGGTGCGGGCTGGCTGACCATCGACGAGGCCCTGGCGCGGGGCGCCGCGGCCGACGTCGGCCGCGTGACCTTTCCGCCCGCGGACCCTTCCACCGCCGTGTTTCCTCCCGGCTGGTCCCCCGACCGGGCCCTCGACCGGGGGGCCGACGACCTCTCGGCCCTGGCCCTCGGTATCCAGATCGAGAAGATGGCCGTGGCCCTCTACCAGGAACAGCGGTCCGCCATCACCGACGAGGACGCGCTAGAGGCATACGCTTTTCTGGAGCAGGAAGAGCGCCGCCATTACCGGGAGCTGACCACGCAGTGGGAGCGACTTTCGGGCACTCCCTGGGAGGAGGGGTGAGGTGGCCACCCGCTACGGCGCCGAAACCCGCATGAAGGCCGGAGACGTTCTCAAAGAGACCGTTCGCTTTTTCGGTCCGGAAGGCCTGGGCCTCCAGGTCGCCAGCCGGACCCTGACCGGCGTCCGCCTGGAAGGCGGCGGTGGATACGTCGACGTGCAGGTCCGGGTTGGACCCCGGACGGAGGTCGACTTGGTCATCCACCAATGGGAAGCCCACGCCGCCGACTTCTTGCGGCGGATCCACAAATGAGATCGACCGCGAGGCACGCCCGCGGATCGTGGAACGAAGCATGGATCGCAGAAAGGAGTAACCCGTGAAGGCCTTGAACGAAATCCCCGAAGCGTGGCGCCTGGCCATGCAACGGGAAAAAGACTCGTGGGAGCTGTACACGCGCATGGCCCAGTCGGCCAGCGACGCGGCCACCCGCTCGCTGCTGGAAATGCTTGCCGAGCAGGAAAAGCAACACCATGCCCTGCTGGAGGCCGAGTATCGCCGCCAGTTCGAGCCCGACCTGGAACTGGGCAAGGAGCGGGTGCCCCTCGCCTGGTACGAGTGGGAGGAAGAGTCGTTCCGGCTGGCGGGCGCCCTCGAAATCCCCGTCATGCTGTACATCACCGCTCCCTGGTGCGAGCCCTGCCACCTCATGGAGCAGACCACGTTCGCCGCGCCCGAGGTGGTGGATGCCATCAACGCCTCGGTGATCCCCATCCTGGTGGACGCCGACAAGCGCCCGGACGTAGACGACCGCTACAGCCGTGGCGGCTGGCCGACCACGGCCTTTCTCGATCCAGAGGGCAACGTCATCGAAAGCCGCAACTTCCTGAGCGCCGAGGAGATGCTGGCCATCCTGCAGCGCGTGACCGTGCCCTCCGCCGGCCAGGTGTCGCCCAGGCGGCCGACCATCGGCCTGCGGGAGGACGAGCTGCCATCAGAGCTGGAAGAGGTGCCCCAGGCGGTTGGCGAGCTGTCGCCCGGGCTGGTGGACGAGATCCTGCACACGGTGGTAGCCACGTTTGACGAGACGCACGGCGGCTTTGGCGACGCCAAGTTCCACCACGCCAGCGTCCTGGAGTTTGTCCTGGCCATGGCCCACCGCAGCGGCGACGCGGCGCTGAACCGGGTGGTACACCGCGCGCTGGAGGCCATAGCCCAGAGCAGCCTGTACGACAAGGTGGAGGGCGGATTTTTCCGGTACGCGGCGCGGGCCGGCTGGAGCGAGCCCCACTACGAGAAGATGGCCGGCGACCAGGGCCAGCTCCTCAAGTTGTACCTGCACGCCTACAAGGCCACCGGGCGCCCCCTCTACCTGGACACCGGTCGCGGCGTGCTGCGCTACGTCGATGAGGTGCTGTGGGACCGGGAGCGGGGCTATTTCTACAGCAGCCAGGAGGCCGACCCGACCTACTATGCCCTCGACGCCGCCGGCCGCGGCAGCCGCCAGGCGCCCTACGTTGACAGGACCGTCTATACCGAGCGCAACGCCGCCATCGCCTCGGCCTATCTTCTCGCCGGCGCCGTCTTTGACGATCCGCGCTACGCCGACCTCGCGGTGCGCGCCCTGGAGTTCGTGTGGCAGAACCTCTATCGCGAGGGCCAGGGCATGCACCATTATTTCGACGGCCAGGCCCGCGTGCCCAGCCTGCTGGCCGACCAGGTGAGCATGGCCGGCGCGTGGCTGGACGCCTACGAGCACTTTGGGCGCGAGGTCTACTTGCAGCGCGCCCAGACGCTGATGCGCTTTGCCCGGAACGCCCTCCTCGACCAGGACGGCCGCTATTACGACACGGTGGCCGCCCCCGAAGCCCTCGGCCGCCTGCGGCGCCGCCAGAAGCCCTTCTGCGAGAACGTCCTGGCCGCCGAGGCCAACCTGCGCCTCTATCGGGCCACCGGCCGGGAGGAATACCGCGACGCGGCGCAGCACACGCTGGAGGCCCTCATCCCCCATCACGACGACGCCGGCTACGACGCCGCCCGCTTTGCGCTGGCGGTGGACCGCTTGTTGCGGCGGCCGCTGCTCATCACCATCGTCGGCGAGAACGAGGATCCGCGGCGGGCCGACCTGGTGCGCGCCGCCGGCCGGACCTATGCCCCCAACAAGACCGTGCAGGCCGTCGATCCCCAGTGGGAGCCCGCACGCCTGGAGCGCCTCGGCTATCCGCCAGAGCCGGCGCCGGCGGCCTACGTCTGCCTGGGCACCCTGTGCGCCCGGCCCACGGCCGACCCCGACGAGCTGGTGGCCCAGGCGCAGGCCATGGTCGGCCAGGAGCGCCAGGGGCTGGCGGGTGGCTGGGAATACCAGGGCTATGCCATCGACGAGGGGTTCAAGCCCGAGCCCCGCGACCGCTACCAGTACTTCCTGCGCGTCTTTGACGGCGATCAGCGCCTCTTCCGCTACCGTGTCTGGACTTCGAAGCAGGCCATCGCCGCGCGCTGGCCCAACGTGGACCCCAACAGCGAAGAGGGGCGAGCGGCACTGGCCGAGCACCTCCGCGCCGAGGGCCACCGCCGGGTCAAGAGCAAGATAGACGCCAAAGCCTTCAAGAACTGGATCCTGGACCTGCGGGCCGAGGGCGAGGAAGAGATCGCCCTCGAAGAAAAACAAACCTGAACGGAGGAACACCTCATGTTGTTGATTGGAAACCAGATTCGTCTCTCGCGGCCTCCCCTGGCCTCGGCCGCCAGCCAGCGCTTTGAATTGCTGTTTAAATCCCTGGCCCGCCGGCAGGTAGAGGCCGGGGCGAACTGGCTGCTCGTGGACCTGGGCCCGCAGCGCAAGGACGCCGCCGAGGACCTGGAATGGCTGGTCAAGACCGTGCACGACGAAGTGACGATCCCTCTCGCTCTGCGCGGTGACGATCCCGCCGCCCTGGAGGCCGGCATCCGCGCGGCCCGCGACATGGTGCTCCTCGACGCAACCTTGCCGGGCGTGGAGGATCTGCAGCCCTACCTGGACCTGGCTGCCCGCCACGGCACGTCCATCGCCCTGCCCGCCTGCCCGCAGGGGCTCCCCCTGCCCACTGATGAGCGCATCGAGCGGGTCATCACCGACCTGGTGCCCCGCGCCCTGGAGGCCGGGCTGAGCATCGATCGCGTGTACGTCGACCCCCTGGTGACGGCCCTCACCTGCGACCAGCCCATGGTGCCCGCCACCGTGGAGACGATCCGCCTCCTCAAGGTCGGCGCCGAGCCGGCGCCCAACATCATCGCCCACCTGGACGACGTGTCGGACGGTGCCGCCGACGCGGCCCGGCCGTACATCGGGCAGGCGTACGTGACCATGCTCCTGGCGGCCGGCGTGGACGGCGTGGCCGTCAACTGCCTGGACCCCGGCCTGGCCGACACCATGCGGGTCATCCTCCAGCGGGACCCGGCCAACGCCTACGACCGCCTGTTGCTGCGCCTCTATGACGTGACCAAGGCCGAGGTCGAGATGGACCCCAGCTTTGTCGACGCGTCGGACCCGGAGCAGGTCAAGCTGTGGAAGACGGTGCGGGTGCTGAACAACCAGCTCCTGTACGCCGACTCGTACCTGTTTGCCTGACGGTGTGTGTGCCTCCCCTGGCCCGCCTGGCCATGGCGGGCCGGGGAAGCTGAGGAGCGGGACATGAGCGAGGTTCGAATCGAGAAGGACTCGTTGGGCGAGGTGCGCGTGCCGGCGGGGGCGCTGTATGGCGCCCAGACGCAGCGGGCCGTGGAGAATTTCCCCGTGAGCGGCATGCGGCCCTACCGGGCGTTTGTGTGGAGCATGGCCGTCATCAAGCAGGCGGCGGCCCTGGTGCACGTGGACCTGGGGCTGCTGGCCGAGGAACGCGGGCAGGCCATCGTCCAGGCGGCCGGCGAGGTGGCGGCGGGGCGCTGGGACGACCAGTTCGTCGTCGATCCCTTCCAGGCCGGCGCCGGCACCAGCCACCACATGAACGTTAACGAGGTCATTGCCAACCGGGCCAGCCAGATCCTGGGCGCCCGCCTGGACGACCCGCAGAAGCCGGTGCACCCCAACGACCACGTCAACATGGCCCAGAGCACCAACGACACCATCCCCACCGCCATCCGCCTGGGCTGCCTGTGGCGCCTGGACGAGCTGGCGGGCGAGCTGGAGCGCCTGGCCGGCGCCCTGGGCGGCCGGGCCGCGGCCTTTGACGACGTGGTCAAGTCGGGCAGGACGCACCTGCAGGACGCCGTGCCGGTGCGCCTGGGCCAGGAGTTCGGGGCCTATGCCCGCGCCGTGGAGCGGGACGTGGAGCGGATCCGCCGCGCCGCCGAGGGGCTGCGCCGGCTGGGCATCGGCGGCACGGCCACGGGCAGTGGCCTGAATGCCCACCCCGAGTACCACGGCCGCATGGTGAAAAAACTCTCCGAACTGACGGGGCTGGCGCTGTACGAGTCGGACAACCTGTTTGAGAGCATGCAGAGCATGGCCGACGCCGTGGATTTTTCGGCCGCCCTGCGCACCCTGGCGGTCACCCTGGGGCGCATCGCCAACGACCTGCGATTGCTATCGAGCGGGCCGGCCACGGGGCTGGACGAGATCCGCCTGCCGGCCGTGCAGCCGGGCAGCAGCATCATGCCCGGCAAGGTCAACCCCGTCCTGGCCGAGATGCTGAACATGGCCTGCTACCACGTCATCGGCAACGACACGGCGGTGATGCTGGCCGGCGGGGCGGGCCAGCTCGAGCTGAACGTGATGATGCCCATCATCGCCCACAACCTTTTCGAGAGCATGCAGGTGCTCATCGGCGCGGTGCGGGCCTTTACGGACCGCTGCGTGGTGGGCATCGAGGCCAACCGGGAAAAGGCCGAGGACTGGCTGGCCCGCAACGCCATCCTGGTCACCGCCCTCAACCCGGTCATCGGCTACCTGAAGGGGGCGGAGGTGGCCAAGGAAGCCATGGCGACCAACCGGACCATCAAAGAGGTGGTCGTCGAAAAGGGCTACCTGAGCGCCGAGGAAGCGGACCGCCTCCTGGACGCCCGGCGCATGACCGAGGGTGGGATCCAGGGCTAGGCAAAGCCCGCCAGCCCCGCCCGCAGCGCCTCGTCGTCGCCGTTCTCCACGCCGAACAGCGCCTCCTCAAGGGCGAAGCGGCCGGCATAGTGATGGATCCGGCCCCAGAGGCCGTCGATGGCGGGATAGGTTCGGGCACAACTCCGCACGAAGCCCTCTCCGTAGCAGGCCCACAGCCCGGCCAGGTCATAGGCCGGGTCGCCGGCCCCAGTGCTTGTCCAGTCGATGATGCCTATCACCTGCCCCGCTCCGGGATCGAAGAGGATGTTGCTCGCACCGAAATCGCCGTGCCTGAGCACCGGGTCAAAGGCAAAGTTGGACGGCTCGCCGAGAAAGGACTCGAAGTGGGCCGCCGCCCGGTCCCGCGCTGCCGGCGCCATGAGGGGACACACCTTCTGGCGCAGGCGGTCGTAGAGATCGGCGGTGTCTGCCCGGGTTTCGCGCCGGGCCAGGGGGACGTCGATGGCCTCCCGGTAGGGCACGCCGTGGAGGGCCCGCAAGAAGCGGCCCAGTTGCTCCGCCAGCCGGTCCACGGTCCCCCGGGGCAAGGCCTTCAGTGCGGCCCGCCACAGGGGCTCGCCGCGCAGGCAACGGTAGCCCAGGAACGCCTCGCCAACCGGCGCCTCCAGGTGCACGTAGAGCGGCCGTGGCACCGGCAGCGGGAGGCGGCCTTGCAGCCCGGACAGGACCGCCGCCTCGACCCGCATGCGCCCCAGCACGTGCTCGTAGCGCGGAAAGCGAAAGACGAGGGCGCCGCCGTTGACCAGCAGCACGTCGCTGTTCTGGCCGCCGCCGGGCTCCACCGAAACAATGGCCAGGTCGGGGTAGGCCGCCCTGACGGACCGCAAGGTTTGTTCGACGTTCACCGGGCCCTCACTCTGAAATGCTCGAACCACATAATGGGTAAAGTGCTTCCCTGAGGGATTATAACACGCCCGGACCCCGCAGGCAAATCCCACGCCGCTCGCCCGCCATCCCTGCTGACCATCGCCGCCCATCGCCATACACCTTGAGCGCCGGCCAACACCTCTGCTTTGCAGGCTTCAGGCCACGCGGTGGCAGGCGACCCAGTGGCCCGGCTGCACCTCGCGGTACTCGGGCGCCACCTCAAAGCACGGTTCGTAGGCGACAGGGCAGCGGGTGTTGAACACGCAGCCTTGCGGCGGATGCGCCGGACTCGGCACGTCGCCCGGCAGGATGATTCCCGGCCACCCCACAACACGCGCCTGAATATGTCGCGGCCAAGGTCGTCGGTCCCAAAGGGGTGAGCCCAGATGGAGTCGGCCGGCTAATCTTCCCCACGAACCGCAAGTCGGGCAGCGGGAAAATCACAGCAGGTGGAATAACACAGTGGCGATGACATGCCGCATGATGACCTCCACTCAGTGGCCCAGCACGCGGACGATTTCGTCGCGCGGGACCTTGACCAGGTCGCAGCGGCCGAATGCCTGAACCAGCCCCTTCGCCTCGTCGACCAGCGGGCGCACGTTGGCGGCCTTGACCTGCCAGCCCCGCGTGACCTGCCCGACCATGAGCTGTGAGTCGGTGTGGACCAGCAGGCTGTAGTCCGCCGGCGCCTTGCCTACGCGCTGGATGCGGCCCGCCAGGTCCTTCAACCCGGCGATCAGCCTCCGGTACTCGGCCTCGTTGCGAAGTACCGCGTCGTTTGCGGTGTTGATCACGCCACCAACTTCGAGACCCCACAGTTGACGTCAACGTGCATCAGTGATAGGATAAGCCACATGCTGCTTAGTATAAGGAACATGTGGCTTGTCTGCATGTAGGGGTGCATCATGTTCGTCGATCGCCAGGCCGAGATGGCCTTCCTGAATTCAGCCCTTCAACGCAAGCGTCCGACCGTTGCCCAGTTCATCCTTCTGTACGCCCGCCGCCGCGTGGGCAAGACCGTTTTGCTTCGCCATTGGGCTGAACAGGCGAGCATCCCCCACACCTACTGAATACGGACCTGTGCACCCCCGAAATGGGTCTTTTGGGGGATGACAGGCAACCGCTGGCGCGCTATGCTGCGGTAGGAATTAGGAGCCTGCCCGGCCGGTGGGCGGCCGGCAGGCAGTCGCGAGCGGAGGAGGCTCTATCATGAGCAGCAACGATCAAGCCGGTGCGTCCTTCGACAGGCCGCCTTTCGTGTACGAGATCCGGGTCAAGGGGCGCCTGTCGGACGAGCAGTGGACCTCCTGGTTCAACGATCTGACGGTCTCGACGGCCAGGGGGGAATCGACCCTGCGGGGCAGGGTGGCTGACCATGCGGCCCTGTACGGGCTACTCGCCCGGCTGCGCGACCTGGCCATCCCGCTGGTGGCGGTCAAGGTTCTCGACGCGGACGCGCAGGTCAAGCTGTCGCGGTCCACCCGCCGGATGGACCTGCTGATCAACGTACTGGTGGTGACCCTGTATCTCATGCTCCTGGGCGCGCTGACGGCCATCACCATCCAGGTCGCAGAGGGCATCAACACGGCCCTGGCCCTGGCGCTGCTGTTCGCGCTGCTGGCCGGTCTGGCCCACGCTTTTGGGTTGTGGACCGAGCAGGTGCTATGGCGCTGGGTCAGCTACGTGGCCTGGCTGGCGGCCGCAGTCTCGTTCCTGGTCTTTATCCCCGTGTCGGGCCTCCTGCCCACGCCCCTGGCCCTGGCCATCTTGCTCCTGATCGGGGCGGGCGGGCTATTTTTCCTGATCATCATTGTGCGGCGGGCTGTGTGGGAGGCTCGGAGCCGCCTGGCGGGCGAGGCTTCGCCGCAGGGGGCGGCCGGCGGAACACGGGTGCTGCGTGCCGCGGCTGAACCCGGGCCGGGCGACGACGAGGCCGGCCTGCCGGATTGGAACCAGGACTGATCCACCACTCCAATGAGTGCCGAGACGCTGCTGTCGACCAAGCTGCACATTCCGGCCGCCCGGCCCGACGCGGTCGGTCGGCCACGCCTGGTAGCCGTGCTGGACGAGGGCCTGCGCCTGGGGCACCGCCTGACGCTAGTCTGCGCGCCGCCCGGCTTTGGCAAGACGGTGCTAATCCGGGAGTGGATCGCGGCCCAGAGCCGCCCGACGGCATGGCTGACGCTGGACGAAGGCGACGACGCGGGGCGGCTGGGCCGCTATCTGATCGCCGCCCTGGCCCAGGTGTCGGACGGCGTCCGGCGGGCGGCGGTCGGGCTGTCACCGTCTGCCGCGCCCCAGGAGCTGGCGGTGGCCCTCATCAACGGCGTGGCCGAGACGGGGGAGGACCTGATGCTGGTGCTGGACGATTATCATACCCTGCGCGAGCCGCAGGTCCACAGCCTGGTGGCCTTTGTCCTGGCCAATCAGCCGCCCGGCTTGCACCTGGTCATCGGCAGCCGCGAGGACCCTCCCCTGCCGCTGCCCCGGATGCGGGCCAGCGACCAGGTGACGGAGGTGCGCCCTGCGTTTTACCCAGGCCGAAGCCGGCAGTTTCCTCAACCAAACGATGCGCCTGGGCCTGTCCGCCGCGTCGGTGGCCCTGCTGACGTTGCGAACCGAAGGCTGGATCACCGGGCTGCAACTGGCGGGGCTGGCCCTGCGCCAGGCCGGCGCCGCCGAGGAATTCGTGGCCAGCTTTTCGGGCGACGACCGCTACGTGGTGGACTATTTGATGGCCGAGGTGCTGGACCGCATCCCGGACCGGGTCCGCCTCTTTTTGCGCCAGACCTCCATCCTCGACACCTTGTGCGCTTCGCTGTGCGCGGCCCTCACCGGCTTGGACGACTCGCAGGCGCTGCTGGAAGAGCTGGAGACGGCGAACCTGTTCCTGGTTAGCCTGGACAACCGCCGGGAATGGTATCGCTACCACGTCCTCTTTGCCGAGGTGCTGCGCTTGACCCTCAGCAGCCAGGAACAGGCCGAGCTACAAACCCAGGCCGCAGCCTGGTTCAAGGCCCACGGTGCGGATGACCTGGCAGCGCACCACGCCCGCCTGGCCGCGCAGATGGCGGCCTCTCCCGGTCCAGCGCGGCAGCGGCCCACGGAGAGCCAGGCGCTGGTCGAGCCGTTGAGCGAGCGCGAACTGGAGGTGCTGCGGCTCATCGCCGCCGGGCTTTCCAACAAGGAGATCGCCCGACGGCTGGTCATCGCCCCCAGCACGGTCAAGCGCCACATCAACAACATCTATGGCAAGCTACAGGTGGGCAGCCGCACCCAGGCCGTCGCCGTAGCCCGATCCATGCACATTCTTTAAACGCCACCATTCACCCCCCGATACTCCCTCCGGTTGATGACACTGCACCCCCTCTTCCGGTATTCTGAGCGCACGACGAATACCGAAGGAGGCTGCCATGATCGAGCGACTGCTCAGCCGAGCGGGACAGGAGGCCATGCGGCTGTATGCTGCGGCCATGTTGGATATGGACGTGCAGTGGCAGGCGGCTCTGCCGCTGGGGCCGCTGGTGCTGGCGGCTAACCACCCCACCACCACCGATCCATTTTACCTGCTGGCACTGATGCCGGCGCCGGCGAGCGTGCTGGTCACCGAAGCCGCGTTCAGGGTTCCCGTGTTTGGACGGTATCTGCAGGCCGCCGGCCACGTGCCGGCGGTGGTGCACAGCGGCGGAGCGACCGTGGAGACCCTACGGCGGAAACTTGCGGATGGGCACTCGGTGGCCATCTTTCCCGAGGGCGCGCTGAGTCCCTGCCCGGGGAGATTCCACCCACCGCACACAGGGGTGGCCCGCCTGGCGCTGAGCAGCGGGGCACCGGTGATCCCGGTGGGCATCGATCTGGACCATGGGCGCGTGCTACCCTTTACGACCGAGATCGAGGGCCAGGCGGTGCCCGGGCGGGTTTACCTGCGCGGCCGCTATGCCATAACGGTGGGCCGGCCGATTTGGTTCCAGGGGAGCAGCCAGAACCGCCTGCTGGTGCGGTCGGTGGCCGGCGAGATCATGGGGCGGATCGGCGAGCTGGCCGACGAGAGCCGGCGTCGCATGGCCAGGCGGCAGGTGTCCGCGCGGGCGCTGGCCAGGCCGGTGCCAGTCGTCGCTGCCAGCTACGGGGGAGCCACCGACCGTGACTGATCTATGCCTGATCGGACCGGTTTCTGAGGTTCTTGATAGCTCTCGCGAATTGTGCTACAATGGACGCACGATGAGAGCCCGACCGGGGCAAAGGATACACATGGGCACGCGGCTTGGCTTTGCCGTTAGACGCCGGGCCGCTGGTTCCTTCCCAGACGGTGTGGACCATGGAGAAACAGAACAAGGAACTGCCGGTCCTTGCATTCAGATCTGTGGGCGAGCTGCGAGCGTGGCTCGTCGCGAACCACAAGACGTCTCACGGTATCTGGGTGCGCATTTTCAAGCAAGATTCCGGAACGCCTTCTGTCACGTTCGAAGAGGTGCTTGACGAGGGTCTGTGCTTCGGCTGGAGCGAGAGCACGAGACGGAAGGGTGACAGCTCGTCCTATCTGCAGCGCTTCACGCCGCGAAGGACAATGGGCACAACGTCAACACGAAATCAACAGCACGTTCAAAGACTCATCCGAGAAGGCAGAATGACAGAGTTCGGCCTCAGAGCGTTAGGGCTCGGCACCGATGAGTGATCCGTCCTGGCGCCTGACAGCTCGCCGGAGCCGACCCGGCCCGCGGTGGCGAATCGGGTTTGATGTAGTATCGAAGAGCTGGCCCGGCGGCTCAGCTCGAGGCTGTTAGGCTGTAAGTGCCGGGCGTAATCGCCCGTGCCTGAAGGAGTTGACGTCAACCGTCAGGCCACGCGGTGGCAGGCGACCCAGTGGCCCGGCTGCACCTCGCGGTACTCGGGCGCCACCTCAAAGCATGGTTCGTAGGCGACGGGGCAACGGGTGTTGAACACGCAACCTTGCGGGGGATGCGCCGGACTCGGCACGTCGCCCGGCAGGATGATGCGCACCCGGCTCTGCTCCGTCACCGGGTCGGGGATGGGCACCGCCGACAAGAGGGCCTGGGTGTAGGGGTGAAGCGGGTTCGCGTACAGGTTCTCACGGCCGGTCAGCTCCACGATCTTGCCCAGGTACATGACCGCCACGCGGTTGCTGATGTGGCGCACCATGCTCAGATCGTGGGCGATGAAGAGGTAGGTCAGCCCGAACTGCTCCTGCAGATCCTGCAGGAGGTTGATGACCTGCGCCTGGATCGACACGTCCAGGGCGGCGATGGGCTCGTCGCACACGATAAAATCGGGACTCAGCGCCAGTGCCCGGGCGACGCCGATCCGCTGCCGTTGGCCGCCGGAGAACTCGTGCGGATAGCGG
>JAAYZQ010000217.1 GCA_012514775.1 Anaerolineaceae bacterium | reverse complement strand
CATGCTGGCCCTCGCCCCCGGGCATGGGAGCCTTGCCGATGCGCACCTCCACTTCGGAAAGAGAGAGCGCCCGGCGCATCTCTTGCACGGCCGACTGGAGGACGGAATCCACCTGTAGCGACTCGCGCATGCGCCCGGTAACGCCGGCGATCAGCCGGTCTCGTGCCGCACCGCGCTGCACGTCCTGGTAAAGCCGCACGCTCTCCAGCGCCTGGACCAGCTCCTCCGCCAGCCTGGCCAGCAGGTTGAGCTCGTCCTCGGTCCAGTGCGCGTCGCTACCGGCCTTGTGAAAGCGCAACAGGCCGATGGGCTCTTCGCGGAGGAGGAGCGGGACGGACGCCGTGCGACCGCCGCGATCGTCCTCAACCTGTACCCGGAGGGGCGAGCCCGGCGCCGGGCCTTCCGCCAGGGAGAGCACGCCCCCCGCGTCGCAGCGGTAGCCCCGCACCGGCCGCGCGCGGATCATGGCCGCCCACGCCTGGCGGTCGATCTCGCCATGGGCGCGCCGCTCGGCCTCCGCCGCGCGCTGGCTGGCCACGTAGAGCCGCGCGTTGTCCAGCGCCACGGCCACCTGGTCGGCCATCGCCTGGAGGACGACCAGCGTGTCGTCGTCCAGCGCCTGCGGGCCGCCCGCACGCACGACGATGGCCCCCAGGACCTGGCCCCGGGAACGGAGCGGAAGGGCAGCCTCCAGGGGCTGCTCGGGCCCGGCGTCCTGCTGTCCCTCTCCCGCCAGGCTGCCCGGCTGCTGCTCTTCGGCCTCCTCCAGGTCATCGGGGCCGGGCGCGCCCGGCTCTGCCTGCCGGCTCACCTCCCAGCGGGCGTCGAGGATGGCCCGGCCCACCGTACCCTCGCCCACCCGCAGGCGCAGGTCCCTGCTGGGCAGCGCCTGGCCTCCGGGTCCGGCCGTGGCATGGAGAACGATCCACTCGCTGTGCTCGTCGAGGAGATAGACCTCCGTGGAGTCCAGGTCGAACTCCTGGCCGATGAGGCCCACCACCTCGCGCACAAGCTCGTCGGGGTTCAGGATCGAGCTCGCCGCCCGGCCCACCTCGGCCGACGCCTCCAGGTAGGTACTGCGGCGTTCCAGCTCGCGGGTGCGCTCTGCGACGCGCGCCTCGAGCGTCCCGATGAGGTCCCGCACCTGGCTGCTCATGCTGTTGAACGCCCGGGCCAGGGTGGCGATCTCGTCCCGGCGCGACAGCCAATCCGGAGATCCTTGGGCGTCGAGGGCCAGGCCCAGATCGCCGGAGGCGATGCGGCTGGAGCGAGCGGTCAACTGGGCCAGCGGCCCGGTGATGGTCCTCGTGACCACGAGCGAAATGCCGATGGCCAGGAGGACGGCGATGAGCCCCGCCAGGCCGATGACCAGGATCAACCCGACGCCAAAGCCAAAGGCTTCCTGCCTGTCTTGCTTGGCGACCATGCCGGCCTGCAGGGCGGGCAGCCAGCGGTAAGCACCCAGGGCCATCTCGCCCCGGTAGTCGGCGTACAGGATAGAACCGCCCCCCCGCCGGGCCAGGGCTAGCCGCGCCGCCTCGGTGTCGACAACGAAATGCTCCCTTTGTTCCGGGCCTCCGGCCGAAGCGACGGGCGTGAAGCGCAGACCGGTCAACAGGACGCCGTTGCCGTCGACCAGGTAGATCTCGCCGGTCTCGCCGATCCACGCCTGCCGGCCCAGCATCTCGGTCAGCGAGGCGGTCCGCACCCTGCCGGCCAACACGCCCACTACGTTGCCCTCGAGGTCAACCACCGGGCGGGCGGCCATGATCACGACCTCGCCTTCGTCCCCTGCCCCGGCCTGCCAGGCCGGCGCTTCCCTGTAGATGGGTGGTTGCAGGTAAAAGTCGTCCAGGCCGCCCTGGAAGTAAAGCTCGGTAACCTGGTTCAGTCCCTGGTCTTCGGGCCGGGTCGAAAGGACCACCCTGCCTCTCGCATCCAACAGAAGAAGCGACTCCAGCCGCTCCGAGCGCGCCACCATCTGGTCGAGATAGGTGAGGGTGAAATACTGCTGGGCCTCGCTCGTCTCCGGGTCTTGCAGCAGCACCAGGATGCGAGGCGTGAGCTGGCTTTCCTGCAACACCAGGTCAAGGTCTTCTTCCAGGCCGCGAACCCAACGCCCGATTTCGACCTCTTTGATCCTGGCGACGGAATCGAGCTGGTTGACGACCAGCTCTCGCCCGTTCTGATAGACGATGGCAATGGCCGCGACGAGGATGATGACCGCGGTCAGCATCTCGACCAGCACAAAGCTGACGGCCAGGCGCGTGCGGATGGCGACGATGCGCCGGTAGCTTCGGACGATGCCCGCAGCGACGCCCACGAGCAAAAAGGCGACGATGAACACAGCAAAGACGTCGCCGCTGTCACCCAGTTGCTGCATGTCGTAGCGCTGGAAGGGCAGCCATGCCTCCATTTGATTGACGAACCAGGCATAGCCCACGTAGGCGGCCGTCAGGAGCGCCACCTGCGGGAACCGCCGCGGCAGGAGCAAGATGCCGGCGACGAGGAGCAGCAGGGCGGCGCCGGGAGCCAGGTAGAGAGTGACGCCCTGGTGAAAGAGCTCGGCGGAGGCAAAGGCCACCGCCGCGGCCGCCAGCACCCAGGCACCGGCGGCGTCGAGCCTCTCCCGTCGCCGATGTATGGCGGCCACCACGAGACAGGCCAGGGCCAGGGCCAGCCCCCCGGCGACGGCCAGGAACTGCCAGGCGCCAATGGAGACAAAGAAGAACAGGTTGAAGGCGGCAGTCAGGCAGGCGCCCGTCATGCCAAAGACCAACAGCCAGCGCAGGGTAGCCTGGCGCTCGCGCACAGCTTCCGGTCCCATGCCGGGCGTGCCTCCCGGTTCGGCGGAATGCTTCTCGGGATTCGGCGAGAAAGCACGGGGGTCCGCGGGCATGGTCATCCTTCCACCTCGCCTTCTCGTTCCGCCGGGACACGCGCATCGGGCAAGTCGAGCCAGAGCTCGACCTCCGGGATGCCCAGGGCCTGTCGCATCTCTCGCACGCCGGCCTGGAGCAAAGTGTCAACGTCCAGGGACTGGCGCATGCGGGCCGTCACTTCGGCCAGCAGGCGGTCGTAGGCGGCACGGCGCTGCGTGGCGCCGAGGAGGCGCAGGTTCTCGGCGGCGAGGGCCACCCGCTCGGCCACCGCCTGCACCGAGGCGACCTGCTCCGGCAGCCAGGGGCCCGCCGCCGCGTCCCGGTGAAAGCCGATGGCACCGATGGGCACATCGCGCAGCTTGACGGGGACGGCGACGAGATATGCACCCTGCTCTCCGTCCAGGTGCACGACGGGCTCGCCCGTGGCGCGGGCCTCGGCAAAGATGGGCTCCCAGTCCACGCTCCCCTGCTCGCCGGCCGGGGCACCCGGTGCCTGCCAGCTCCGGGCCGGCTGCTGCTCGCCGGCCGGGCCGCCCGGCGCCTGCCACGCCTCGCCGGCGTAATGGCGATAGCGTGCCTCCAGCTCGCGCAGGCTTGAGCTGGTCTCGGACAGGAGTCGAAGGTGCTCCAGGGAAGCGGCCAGTTGGCCGGCCACGGCCTGCACAATCGGCACCAGGTGGGCCAGGTTGAGGGCAGCAGGGAACGCCTGCTCCCCGGCCTGGCGGGCCGCCGGGGAATGGAGGAGCAAGACGCCGGTGATGCGGCCGGACGCCCGGCCCTCGGGTTCCACGACCCGGGCCCCCGTCTCCGCGGACAGGGCACCCGCCGGTTCCGGGACGAGGGGAATTGCCAGGTCGTAGCCGGGTGGCCCGCCCGCCGGCGTAGCGTCGACGGCCAGTCTTTTCCGCGCCAGGGCATGGCCTACGACGGCCGGCACCCGGGCCGGCCCACCCTTGCCCTGCACGCCGCCGGTGGGCGCGGAGCCCGCGGTGCCGTGGCTGGCGGCCAGCCAAACCTGCCGCCCGCCGGTGGCGGGGGGCGATCCGGCCTCACCCGGCCCGGCGCCGGTGGCCCCCCCCTGCCCGTCGTCTACCAGGTAGACGGCCGCGCCGTCGAAATCGAGGCGCTCCACGGCGAGTGCCACGGCACGCTCCAGGAGCTCCTGGGCGTCGCGGCAGGCGGCCAGGTCGCGGGTAATCGTCACCGTTGCCTCCAGCAGGCGCACCCTCCGGTCGAGCTGCTGCCCGCCCTGTTCCAACTCCCGGTTGGCGACGGCGAGGGCCTCAGCTTTCTGGCGCTCCAGGGCCAGCGCCCGGGCCTGCGCCCGGCCCAGAAAGGCCTGCAAGCCCACCAGGATACAGAGAAGCATCAGGAACAATAGGCCGTGGCCCACCCAGCGTCCCAGGCTCGGGTCACCGCCGCCGGCCGTGTGCCAGGCGGCCAACCAACCTCCGGCCGCCAGCAAGGCAAAGGCCGCATAGAGGAACAGGCTGATGCCGGCCATGACGGTCCCGGCGCGCCCGCCAAGGAACAAGAGGCCGAGGGCAGGCAGGGTGAGGAGCACAAGCGTTCCGCTCCCCACGAGCCCCTGGGTAGCCAGGAAATAGATGCCGGCCCCATAACCGAGGAGGAGCAGGCCGGCAGCCCGCAGGCGAAAGTCGAGGCGGCGCAGGACGATGAGGGCCAGGATCAGGAGATAAGCCGCGAGGACGGGCACCGTCTCTGTCCAGGCGGACCGGGACGGGGACCCCGAAACAGGGTCGCCGGGCTCCCGGAACAGGCTGGCGGCGATGACCACGGTACCGGCGGCCAGGACGATGGCCAGGACCACGTCCAACGCCCGCCGCCGCAGATCTTGCTCGCCCTGCTGCTCCTGCCCCACCCACCAGGGCAGGGAGTTGCTCTCTTGGCCGTCTGACACCTTTTTCTCTCCCGGTATGCGCAATCTTGTAACCGGCCGGGACGGGCTAACAGCCCGTCCTACAGCTCGTGACCGTTGGGCGCGTCTTCGGATGCTCCCAGCTCCACGTAACCCCCGCTGGCACCAACCAGGCGGCCCACCTCTTCCAACGTCGTCTCGAGGACGGTATCCAGGTCCAGGGACAGGGTGATCTTGTCGGCGATGTCTCGCACGGCATGCTCGCGCCAGGCCTGGCGCTGCGTCTCTTCCAGCAGGCGCGCGCGCTCCAGGGCGACGGCCGCCTGCTCAACCACGGTCTCGTACAGCCTGAGAGAAACGGCCGAAAACGGACCCGGCGCGTAGCGCGAGATTAGGACAAAGCCGGCGATCTGCCCCCCCGCCCGTAGGGGAACGTTGACCAGGGCACGGCTCCCAAAGCGTTCCGAATAGTTCTGTACCGCGGGCGTCAGGCCAGGATCCGCCGTCACGTCGTCCACCGCCCAGAACGTGGTCACCAGGCCCACGGGAAGGGGCAACTGGCCCACCGGAATGGATTCCCCCGTCGGGAAGGGCGGCTCTCCCCGCCGGTCCCATACCCCCAGGAAGGCGGCAGCTTCCACCTGCCCGCCGTGGGGAGCGTAAAGCCGGGCCACGGCGCAGCCGTCGGCCTCGGTCTCGGATACGGAGGCGAGGATGTCCCCGACGATCTCGTCCACGGTCAGGGCCGTGGCCAGGCGGCGGCTGGCCCGGTACAGGGGGCTGGTGGCCTCGAGGAGGGCGGCCTCCTCCGAGAATTTGCGGGCATTGTCCACGGCCACGGCCACCAGGTCGGCGACGAGCCTCAGGATGACGATCTCTTCCTCGCCCAGGTCAAAGGGGCGCCTGGACTGGACGTCCAGGGCCCCCAGCAGGCGATCGCCGACGATGAGGGGCAGGGCCGCCTCCGAACGGGTGTCGGGCAGCAGGGGATTGTCGAAGCGAAGGAGATCCTCGTCTTCCTCGCTCACCTCGCTCTCGTCCTTGCGGCCGGGAATGTTGCGGGCGATGCGCGCCTGGCGCTGCTCGCAGGCAGAGCCGACCATGGAGACCCCGCCCACCTGGAGCTTGTGGCCGCGGGCTTGCATGGCCCGGCCCGCCTCGCCGGTGCCCGCCTGGAGGACCGCATATTCGCCCGCCTGGTCCAGGAGAAAGAGGCCGGCATAGTAATAGTCGAACCGCTCGCGCACGAGGGCCACGACCTCGCGGCACAGGGTGTCCAGCTCCAGGATGGAGGCCGCGGCCCGCCCGACGTCCGCGGCGGTGGCGAGCTGGATGGCGCGGCGCTCCAGGGCGCGGGTGCGCTCCGCCACCCGATCCTCCAGCGTGCCGATGAGGTCCTGCAACTGCCCGGCCATGGCGTCAAAGGCGTTGCTCAGGGCGCCGATCTCGTCCCGCCGCCGCAAGTTGGAGCGCTGGCTCAGGTCGCCCGCGGCCATGTCGAGGGCAACTTCCGTGAGGTGCGTCAGGGGCCGGCTGATGCGGCGGCTGGCGCGGACGGCGACCACCGTGCCCAGGCCGGCGCCCAGGAGGCTCACGGCCGCCAGGGCCAGCAGCACGCCCGTCCTGGAAGCGAGGGCTTCCTGAACGCTCTTTTCGGCGAGGAGGCCCACCTGCAGCTCGGGAATCCAGCGATAGATGCCAAAGACTTCCACCTGGCGATAGCTGGCATAGCGGGCGGAACCCGACGTCTGCTCCACCACGGCGTGGCGCACACCATCGCTGGCAACCTGCTGGCCCGCGGTGCCAAAGCGCGGTCGCGTCACGGCCCTCAAGCTTGTATCCACCAGGTACGTCTCGCCGGTTTCGCCCAGGCCCTCCCACTGGAGCATGAGAACGCTGAGGTCGGCGAGGTTAACCCGACCGGCCAGGACGCCCAGCAGCTCGCCTCCGGGGCCGGTGAGGGGCCGCGCGACGAGGATGGTGGGCACGTTGAGGCGAGGATCGAACTCGGGCGTCCCCAGGTAGGGACCTTCGAGCCCCTCGCGAAAGTAGCCGGCGCCGGGATGTGTGAGGCCCTCCTCCAGGACGTCGGTCGAGACAACGGTCCGGGCATCGCTCGCGCTGAGCAAAAACAGCTCGGCGAACGAGAGCTTTTTTTCCAGAAAGCTGTTGAGGCGGATGCCAAGGCCCGAGTAGGCAGCCAACCGATCGCCAGCCTCGGAGGCGGGATCGAGGAGGCGGGCAGCATGGGCCTGCAACTCTGGCTCGCTGGCCAGGACGGCGAGGTCCCGCTCGCGCTCTCCCAGCCAGTGCACAATCTCGTCCTGCTTGAGGGCGGCCACCAGGGTCAGTTGCTCCAGGGCGCGCGCCTCGCCCACCTGGAGGCTGGCCACGCCGCCCGCCACTCCGGCGACGAGGATCAGGCCGAGGAGGACGGGCAGAAAGGCCAGGAGCAGGCTCCTGGCGAGCCCTGCTCTTCTATGATGGGTTTCAGGGCTTAAAGAGCTCAAAATCGCCCTCCTCGGTGACGACGTACACGACGTGCCCCGCCCCAATGCGGTCCCCTTTTTCGTCGTACCCCTCGATGGGGCCCGAGATCCCCGGGTAGTCCTGGATGGCGTGCAGGTGCGCCGCCAGGTCGGCGGGATCCACCGAGCCCGTCTCCTTCATGGCATCGACGAGGAGACGAAAGCCATCGGCGGCCATGAGGGTATAGATGCTCTGGGGAGCCTCACCGTATCTGGCCTCGTAGGCAGAGCTGAACGCGACGGCCTCCGGCGACTGGAGGTCGCGAGGCAGGGGAAAGGTGGAGATGAGCGAGCCCGCGGCCGCCTCGGCGCCGGCGATCTGGGCAAACTCCGGGTTGTTGACGGCGTCGCCGGCCAGGAAGCGGACGTCATCCACGCCCATCTCGCGCATCTGCCTGACGAGGAGGCCCGCCTCGCGCCAGTAGGCGGTAAAGTAGACCGCCTCGGCGCCGCTTTCGTCGAGGGCCTGGATGACCGGAGTAAAGTCGCGCTGGCCGGGGGTCACGGCGCCAAAATAGACGACCTCGATGCCCTGCTCCTGGAGGTAGCGCTGCGTCCAGTCGGCCAGCCCCCTGGCATAGAGAGAGCCGTCGTGCACCAGGGCGGCGCGCTTCACGTGGAGCTCGGTGGCCATCAGGCTCGCCACGAACAGGCCCTGGCGATCGTCCAGGTAGCAGACGCGGAAAAAGCGCGAGTAGCCGTGCTGGGTGAGGTCCGTCGCCGTGGAGGAGGGGGTGATCTGGATGATGCCGGCCTCATCGTACAGCGGCGCGGAGGCCGCCGTGGCGTCCGAATTGTAGGCGCCGACGACGGCTATCACGCCTTCGGCGATGAGGCGCTCGGCCACGCGCCGGGCTTCGTCGGCGTCGCCCCGGTCGTCGCCTTCGACGAGGACGATGGAGCGCCCGTCGCCCAGCGGCCCTCCCTGGGCGTTGACCTCGTCGGCGAGTAGGGCCACGGCGTTGCGAAAGCCGAGGCCCTCCAGGGCCCACTGGCCGGTGATGGGCCCCTGGACGCCGATCTTGATGTCGGCTCGCTCGCTTCCCGGGCCCGGCGCACAGGCGGCAAGGACGGCCAGGACGAGGGCCAGGGAGACGAGCGGCCGGGCGCGACGCACCCACCCTCTGGTACGCATCCACACCTTGCTCATCGTGCCTCCTCGATGTTCGACGATGATATTCCCCTCGCTCCTTCGCCGGCGGTGGGCAGGGCAAAGGCAAAGGCGGTGCCCCCGACCTCGGGCGGAGGGCTCCCCGCCCAGATCTCGCCTCCCAGCCTCTCCACCAATTGCCGGGCGATGGCCATCTGGGCGTCTGTCATCCACGGGTTGGCCTCGGCGATGGCCGATCCCTCCCCCGGCACGACGCCGACACTGATGCGCACCGTCCCCGGCAAGGTAGCGATGGACAGCCGGATCTGCCCCTCGGCAGTGAATTTGACGGCGTTTGCCAGCAACGCGAGGATGAGGCGCCGGACCAGGCGGCCGTCGGTGGTCATGCGGGGCAGGTCGCCCGGCACCTGGTACCAGAGGCGGACAGGCTTGCCACGGGCGAGGGCCCGGGCAGTCGCCACGACCCCCTCGACAATCTCGGCCAGGTCCACCTGGCCTTCGTTCAGCGCCGGCACATGGCCCTCGTCCTCGCCGGGCGAGGACATGCCATCGGCGGCAAAGTGGGCGATGTCCCACTGCGACAGCTCCAACAGGTCGTCGATGAGACCCAGGAGCTGGCGGCCGCCCTCGTGGATGGTCGCCAGGTCGTTGCGCTGCACCTCGTTGAGGGGACCATCCAGCCCCTTGAGCATCACGCGCGAAAAGCCGATGATCGAGTTGAGGGGCGTGCGCAGGGCATGGGACATGTTGGTCAGGAACCGGCTCTGGATACGATCCAGCTCCCGCAGGTGCCGGACGGTCTCGTGTTCCAGGGCATAGGCCGAGGCGTTTTCGATGGCGATGGCGATCTGATCGGCCAGGGAGCGATAGATAACCTGATCGGCCTCGCCAAAGGCGGAGGCGCTGCCGGCCGTGACGTGCAGCACGCCCAAGGTGCGGCCGCACACCTGCAACAGAACCGCCATCTCGGGCCTACTCGCCGGCGGCGAGCACGGTGTGCCGCCCGGCGGCACCGGCTCCGCGGCCGGCTCCGGCTCCCTGGCCCCGGCCAGGGCCGCCTGGACAATCGCCGGCAGCGAGGCGGCGGGAGCGCCACGAAGGGAGCGCCGGCCGGTGACCTGCGCCTGCCAGAGGGCCAGGGGCGCGTCCTGCCCCTCCACGCCCCCGCAAATCCCGTCCGGCCCGCCGCTGGCCCGGCTCGCCGCCAGGGGCAGCTCGTGGCACAGGATATAGATGGAAGCCTGCTCCAGCTCGAAAGACCGGCCGATGAGATCCACGACGGTGTCGAGGAGCGCCGGCAGATCGCGGATAGAGGTCGCCACGCGGGCAACCTCGGCACTGATGGCCAACTGCCTGGCGTGGTGGCGGGCCTGCTGGTTGGCGGCGGCCAACTGGGCAGTACGCTCGGCGACCCTGGCCTCGAGATTGGCATACAAGATCTGGAGCTCGGCGGCCATGCGGTTAAAGGCGCCGGCCAGAACACCGATCTCGTCCCGGCGCGTGACCGTCACCCTGTGGCTCAGGTCGCCCCTGGCCATCCAGGAAGCGGTGGCCGTGAGCTGCACGATGGGCCTCGTGATGCGGCGGGTCACGACGGCGGCGATGGCGGCTGTCAGGAGGGCGACGGCCAGGGTCGCACCGACGATGAGAGCCGTCAGCGCCTCGCCGCCCGAAAGAAACCGGGCCTGCTCCTGCTCGGCCAGGATGCCCACCTGCAGCCCCGGGACCCAGCGATAGGCCCCAAAGACCGGCACGCCCTGGAGGTCCTGGTAGGCACCGGCGCCGCTCGCCCTTTTCAGAAGGGCCTGCACACCGGCGGCCTCTACTGCGCTGCCCGCTCCGGCCGCGATCTCGACCAGCTCTCCCGGCGCCCCCTGGGTGCCAGGCGCGGCCTGGTCACGGCCCGAAGCGTCGACGACGAGCCCCTCGGCGGTGACGAGGTAGACGTGGAGGCCCTCCACGGCCAGGGCCGGGGCGGCGACGACCTCCCTCAGCGTCTCCCAGCCCAACAGCCCGACGAGGAGCTTGCCGTTCCAGGGATAGCGGACGGCCGCGCCCACGGGCGCCGCCTGAGTCACTTCCCGTCCCAGGGGCGGCGCGGCGGGCGGAGTGACCAGCAGCCCCGGGCCGTGAAGGAGATGCGCGTCGAGCCTGGTGCCGCGCTTGACCCCGTCGGCGGCGGGCGCTGCCGCCAACACCCCGCCGCCGGCAGCCTCCACGAGGACGAGGCTGCTGTAGGCCGGCTGGAGGGCGCGCAACTGGGCCTCCAGTTCGGCCTGCACCGCGGCCGGGTCGGTTCGCTCCAGGCTGGCGGCGACCAACGCCAGGTCTCGCCGGCTGGCGTCGATCCAGTCCACCAGGTGCGCCTCCTGGAAGGCGGCGACGGTCTCCAGCGAGGCGAGGAGCCGCTGCTGGATGTCCCGCTGAACGTGGTGATAGGTGACGAGGGCCAGAAAACTCAGGGGGACGATGGCCAGCAGCAGGAAGGCGATGAGCAGCGTCTTGCCCAGCCCGCCCCGCATGTGCAGGCTCGAAAGGGAGGGCGACAGAGGCTGGGAAGGCGAGCCCGCCGGCGCCGGGCTCGCGGGTGCGGGAGCCGGTCGCGGCTGGGAAGCGCCGGCCTCCTGGTCGCCCGTAATCCACAGGCCACCGCGACCGATGCAAGGAGTCGGTGCAGCCAGGCTATCGGCGGCTCTGTGTGCCATAAAACCCCTAACCCAGGTCCCAGACCGCTTCTCCATCCAGGATGCGCCGAATCTGGTCGGGGAAGAGATCGACATTGAGGGGTTTGGCCAGGAAGCCGTCAAACCCGGCTGACCTGGCCTTGGCGAGGTTGGAGCTGCTGATGTCGGCTGTAACGGCGACGATGCGCGTCCCCTGGAAACGGTCATCCTCGCGAAGACGCGCCAGAACCTGATAGCCATCCTCCTCGGGAAGGTGGATGTCCAACAAGATAAGGTCGATGTGGGGCATGGTGTCCTGGGCAAACTCCAGGATCTGCCATCCCGACCGCCGCCACTCTGTCTGCTTGACGCCCATGAACGACAGAAGCCGCGCCAGCAGGGCATAGTTGCGGACATTGTCCTCGACGATCAGAACGCACAACTCAGAGAGATCGCGCGGCATGGCGTTGCCTTACTTTTCCCGGTCCCATCGTGGGGACCATTTGGCATTGGCCGGCCGGCCACCCGACGGGCGGGCGGTCACGCTCCGGCAGTCCGGGGCCCTCGGCGCAAGAAACCAGCCACCTGCTCGGGCAAGAGATCGACGTCCAGTGGCTTTTGAATATAGCCGCAACAGCCGGCCTCCAACGACCTTTCCCGATCGCCCTTCATGACGTTGGCCGTGAGGGCTACGATGGGAACGTCCGCCACTCCTTCCTGGCAGCGGAGTTGTGACGCGACGCTGTAGCCGTCCATGTCGGGCATGCTGATGTCCACGAGGATCAGGTCTGGGTGCTGCTGGCAGGCGATCTCCAGGCCCCGGGGCCCATTCTCGGCCAGAAGAACGCGGTACCCCTCGGCCTCCAGAATGCGCTGGACGAGGATGCGGTTTGCCAGATCGTCCTCAATGTACAGTACCGTTGGTGAACCGCTATGCTCACACATTTCGACACGTGTCTTTCTTCTACGGGAGCACGAACAGCCCCCCGGGTCTCGGGTGGGACCCATTATAGCAGAAAAGATCACACTTGTCCATAGGACCATAGTCATATTGAACTCACCCAAAAGGACTAGACCGAGATTAATCCTTGACGCGGCGCGCCCCGATGCCAACCCGGGCCGAGGATTTGCCGTCTCCTTCAGGCGCTCTTATAATGTTCCTCGCACGTCAACGGGGAGGGTACGGATGAGCAAGACACGCATTACGGCCGAGGATCTCTACAACATCAGCATGGTATCGGACCCGCAGTTCAGCCCCGATGGCCGGCGGCTGGCCTACGTCCACACGCGCATCGACAGGCAAAGCAACGGCTACAAGAGCGCCATCTGGCTGGCTTCCCTCGACGGGGAGCGGCTCCGGCAGTTTACGGCCGGAGACAAACGAGACACTGCCCCGCGCTGGTCGCCCGACGGGCGTTGGCTGGCCTTTGTCTCCAACCGGGGCGACGACAAAGCCGGGGCGCAGATTTACGTCATGGCCACCGACGGGGGAGAGGCGCACCGCCTGACCGACCTGGAGAACGGCGCAGGCGAGCCCAGGTGGTCGCCCGACGGCAGCCGCATCGCCTTTACCTCCCGCGTCGACGCCGAGGAAAAGGCCGGGGAGGCGGAGAACGAAAACGAGACGCCAGCCGACCCCGAGGAGGCGGAGCGGCGCGCCCGGGAAAAGGAAAAGCGGGAGAAGGAGAGGAGCGATCCGCGGGTCATCGACCGCTTTGCCTATCGCGCCGAGACGAGCTATTTTGACGGCCGCACCAGCCACCTCTACGTCCTGGACGTGGACCCAGGGACGGGGCGGGCGGCGGGCAAGCCGCGGCGCGTGACCGACGTGGAACGCGACTACCGGGATCCCCGCTGGCTGCCCGACGGCAGTGCCTTGCTGGCCGTAGCGGGACGCAAACCGGGGGAGGACGACATATTCTATCACTCGGACCTGGTGCGCGTGCCCCTCGACGGCGGGCCCGAGGAGCTGCTGACCGGGCCGGAGACGGAAGACGCCAGCCCGCGTCCCTCGCCCGACGGCCGGTGGATCGCCTACCAGAGCCTGCCCGTGCCCGAGCTATCGGCGGCCAACGTGGAGATCAAGCTCATCCCGGCCGGGGACGAGGGCGGGGAGCCCCGCGTCGTGACCGGCGCGCTGGACGCCCACGCCGACGACATATCCTGGAGCCCCGACAGCCAGAGCGTCTGCTTTCTGGCCGGCCGCAAGGGGCGCTACGAGCTGTGCCGCGTGGGCATCGACGGCGGGCCGGTGGAGACGCTTCTGTCGGCCGAGCGCGAGATCCTGGCCTACGACCTCTCTCCCGACGGCCTCCAGGCTGGCTTTGTGGCGAGTACCGACCGGGCCCCCTGGGACCTGTATGTGGCCGCCCTCGACGGCTCGCGGGAGGAACGCCTGACCGACGTCAACGGCGACTGGCTGGCGGACAGGGTCCTGGCCGAGGTCGAGGACCTGTGGTTCGAGAGCAGCGACGGCACGCGCATCCAGGGCTGGATCGTCAAGCCGCCCGACGCGGGGCCGGGCCCGGCGCCCCTGGTGCTGTCCGTCCACGGCGGGCCCCACGTGATGTGGAGCCGCCACGAGGCGAGCATGTGGCACGAGTGGCAAGTCCTGGCCGCCCGCGGCTACCTGGTCCTGGCCTGCAACCCTCGCGGCTCGGACGGCTACGGCCGCGACTTTCGCGCATCCCTCATCCAACATTGGGGTGAGGCCGACCTGGGCGACCTCATGTCGGGCGTCGACCAGGTGGTGGCCCGGGGCCTGGCCGATCCGGAGCGGCTGTTCAACACCGGCGGCTCCTATGGCGGCTTTATGACGGCCTGGGTCATCGGCCACGATCAGCGCTTCAGGGCGGCCGTGGCGCAGCGCGGCGTCTACGACCTCATCAGCTTTTACAGCACCAGCGACATCCCGCTCCTCACCGAGTGGGAGTTTGACGCCAATCCCTGGGAGCACACCGAGCTGTTGTGGCGTTATTCGCCCCTGGCCTACGTGGAGAACATCCACACGCCGTTGTTGTTGATCCATTCCGAGAACGACTTCCGGGCGCCCATCCCCGCGGCCGAGGGCCTCTTTGTGGCCCTCCGCCGGCTCAAGCGCGAGGTGGAGATGGTGCGCTATCCCCGCGATGGCCACGAGCTGTCGCGCAGCGGAGAGCCCAAGCACCGGGTGGACCGGCTGGAACGCATTGCCGGCTGGTTCGATCGACACCTGGAACGGGATTGACCGGGACCATGAGCAAGGAGTTGGCCATTCGAACCGAAGCCCTGGGCCGCATCTACAAGCTCAAGCCCAACCGCCAGGAGAAAAAGGAAGCGAGGAAGAACGGCCAGGAAGCGCCGGGGACCAAGGAGCTGGTCGCCCTCGACGACGTGACCCTCCAGGTGAACACCGGCGAGATCTTGGGCTTGCTGGGGCCCAACGGCGCCGGCAAGACGACCCTCATCAAGATCCTGGCGACGCTGCTCTCGCCCAGCAGCGGCAAGGCCTGGGTCAGCGGCCTGGACGTGGAAACAGAGGCCGCCGAGATCCGGCGGCGCATCAACATGGTGGCCGGCGGCGAAACGTCGGGCTATGGACTGCTAACCGTCCGCGAGAACCTGTGGATGTTTGCCCAGTTCTACGGCCTGACCCACAAGGTCACCAACGAGCGCATTGAGGCGCTCCTCAAGGTCGTCAGCCTCGAGGACAAGAGGAATACCAAGATAGCGGATCTGTCCACGGGCCTGCGCCAGAAGATGAACTTTGTCCGCGGCTTTATCACCGAGCCCGAGATCATCTTCCTGGACGAGCCAACGTTGGGCCTCGACGTCAGCGCGGCCCGCGAGGTGAGAGCCTACGTCAAGGGTTGGGTGATCGACCACCCGGAGAAAACGGTGCTCCTGACGACCCACTACATGGCCGAGGCCGACGAGCTGTGCGACAGGGTGGCGATCATCGACAAGGGCAAAATCCTGGGCTGCGACACACCCTTCAACCTGAAGCACCGCCTGCAGCGCGACGCGGTCTTTCGCCTGCAGGTCACCTATTTGGCGGATGCGGCCGCCCTGGTGAGTGGCATCCACGGGGTGCGCCAGTGCATCCAGCGGCACCTGGACGATCACACCGAGCTGAGCATCATCCTGGAAGCGGAAGACGTGCTGGCGGCAGTGATCGCTGCGTTGAGCGCGCAGGGCGCCCGCCTGCTCTCGCTGGAAAAGCGAGAGCCAACCCTGGAGGACGTCTTTGTGACCATGGTCGGGCGCGGCCTGGACCAGGATACGAGCCACGAGCCCGACGCCGAATAGGGCAAAGGGAGTTGCCCCGGTGCCATGCGCCGGCGGGCGCGTCGCACCGCAGAAAGCAAAGGAGAGGCCATGACTTATCGAGACCTTTCGAGTCCGCAACTGATCATCGAGCACACGGGCCAGGTGTTTCCCCTGGGCGTGGACGTGGTCACCATCGGGCGCGCCGACGACAACTCCATCGTCCTCGCCGACCCCGAAGTTTCGGCCCACCACGCCCGCATCGTCTGGGATGACCGCCGCGGTTACTATTACATCGAAGATCTGGGCAGCGTCGAAGGGACCTACGTGAACGAGCGCCCCATCGCCGGGCCCGTCAAGCTCCATCACGGCGACGTCATTCGCGTGGGCAACACGGTCATGGGCCTGAGCTGGCAGACCAGCTACGTGCCGCCCATCGAGGAGGAAGAGGGGCGCCGGCCCTTTCCCTTTGTGGCAGGCATCGTCGCCGCCATCCTGGCCGTTGTCACCCTCGCCTGCCTCGTCCTGCTGGCCGTGCTGTTCCTCAGCCGGGACCGGGGCGTGCCCGACGTCACCATCCAGTCGCCGGCCAACAACAGCCGTGTCGTCGCCGGCACGACCGTCATCCTCCAGGCCACCGCCAGCGGCGCCCGCGACATCACCCTCCTGGAGCTGAGTGTCGACGGCGTCCTGGTGGCCAACACGACCAGCCCCGGCCCGGAGGGCAGCTCGCTGCTGACGGTCACCCGGTCGTGGTCCTTTGACCGGCCGGGGCAGCACAAGGTGTCGGCCGAAGCGTTCACGGCGGAAGGCAAGGTCAGCGATCCGGCGACGGTGAACCTGACCGTCATTGCCACCGCGGAAGACACGCCGACGGCAGAGCCCACGGCCACCGCGAGCCCGACGCCCACCATCGAGGCATCGGCCACCCCGACGCCCACCCTGGAGCCGACGGCCACGGCCACGCTGCCGCCGCCACCCCAGGTCGAGTACTTCCAGGCCAACCCGGCCTCGATCTATCAGGGCGAATGCACTGTCCTCCAGTGGGGCAACGTGAGCAACTGGACCGACGTCAACATCCAGCCGGGCATCGGCAGCGTCAACGCGCCGGGCTCGGTCGAGGTCTGCCCGCAGCAGACGACGACCTACCTGCTGACGGCCAACGGGCCGGGCGGCAGCGGCACGGCTTCCACCACGGTCACCGTCTCCCCGCTGCAAGCCGACCTCGTGGTGGAATCGATCTCGTTCGCGCCCGATCCGGCCGTGCAGGGCCAGGACACGGAAGTGAGCATCACCATCCGCAACCTGGGCTCCGGGCAGGCCACCTCCTTCGACTGGCGGTGGCAGGCCCAGGGCGAGGGCGCCATCGATGGCCGCGTGGCCGGCCTGGGGCCGGGCGAGCGCACCGTGGTGCGGGCCAACTGGCAGCCTGCCGGCGCCAACGACTCGCTGACCACGATGGCCTCGGTGGACGTGAACGGCGAGGTGGACGAGAGCAACGAGGAGAACAACCAACTGGAGACGGCAGTGCAGGTCGTCGAGCCCCCCAGCCAGCCGCAAACCCTGCGGCTGACGAGCGAAGATCGCCTGGACGGATCGCTGCTCAACGACGGTAGCGGCGGCTCCAACGAGCCGATCCTGGTGGGCAACGGCAAGATCGAGGATTCCGTGGGCGAGATCATTGCCCGGGGCTTCATGAGCTTTAACATCGCCGACATCCCGGCCGGGGCAACCATCGAGAGCGTGGAGCTGCGCTTCTACCAGCAAGAGATCCAGGGCAGCCCCTATGCCAAGCTCGGCAACCTGGTCCTGGAGAGAGTGGACCTCGGCTCCAGCCTGGAGCCCGAGGATTTTGCCGCGCCGGCCCTGGATTCGGGCACCATCGCCCAAGAGACGTCACCCGGCGCCTGGTACGTGATCAGCGATCCGACGCTGGTGACCTGGCTGGAAAGGGAGCTGAACGCCGGGCGGTCCAGGCTCCAACTGCGCCTGCGCTTTGCCCAGGAGACGGACGGAGACGGCGAGGAGGACTATGTCTCCATCCTGGGCGGAGGCCTGGGGAGCGGGCAGAACGCCCCCCAGTTGACCGTCGTCGTTGTTCCGTAAGCTGCGAGGGCCGCATGCCGGAAGCTGTGCGAGCCGGCCATGCGCCCCTGCAAGGCACGGACCTGGCGGACTTGCGCTCCGTTCCAAACATGGTATAATGGCGCCATGACAGGCAATGAGGAGAGGCCAGCGCCCGGAAGCGGCTGGTGGCGCAACGGGTTGCGTTCCCTGTTCACGCTTTGCTTGTTGTTCTCTGTGGCAAGCCTGAGCCGGTGCACGGCGCCCGAGGAGCCCACCGCGGTGTCACCTACCACTGCCGTTCCCGCGGCGTCCTCGCTTGCCCCGGCCTCCCTGCGCATCGTGGTAGAACCGGAGGGCGCCCTCGTCCTGGTCGACGGGCTGCGCAGCGGCACCGCACCCGTCTCCCTGGAGCTGCCGGCGGGCGAGCACATCGTGCGCGCCGAGAAGGAGGGGTACGAGCCACTGGTCTGGTCGGTCAACCTCTCGGCGGGCAGCCGCGAGACCCTGACGGGGCAGATGATCGCCCTGGCCGGCGCGGCCAGCCCGACCACCGCCCCCGTGCCGAGCGACACGCCCCCTCCCACCCCGCCCCTGGCCGACCTGCTGTTCCAGCGGGCCATCATCGAGCTGGAGAGGGGCGGCCAATGCCTGGAAGGCTCCACCCAGCTCGGCGTCCGCCTGTGGATCGAGAATGCCGGCGCCGATGCGGGTCCCTTTGTCGTCGAGGTCAACGGCGCGCAGGTGCCGTTTCCCGACGGCCTGGCCGCGGGCCAGGTGAGCAGTTTCTGGGTGCCGGGCTACGTGAGCGGCGGCGAGAACGTCGCCATCGCCGACGCGACCGGCCAGGTGGCCGAGAGCAACGAGGAGAACAACACCTTCTCCTCGATGCTGCCCATCCCCACGCTGCCGCCGGCCTGCACGGCCACGCCGGCGCCCGCCGCTGCCGCCACGACGCCCGTCCCGCCAGCCCCGGCCACGCCAGCCCCGCAGCCGGCGGCCGTCGTCGTCCGCGAGGCCCGGGTGAACATCCCCACCTACCCCTTTGCCGCCTTTTTGCGGCCGGCGCGAAACGAGGCCCTGGGCTTTTCCTACCAGGCCCTCGACCGCGAGGCGTACGAGGCCTCGAATCCGGCCCCCAGGCTGGTGGCCTATCGAACTGTCATCGTCGAGAACGAGTACGTGGCCCTCACCTTTTTGCCCGAGGTCGGCGGCCGCCTGTACGAGGTCGTCTACAAGCCCACCGGGCATCGCGAAACCTACCGCAACCCGGTGCTCAAGCCCAGCCCCTGGGGGCCGGCCGAGCAGGGTTGGTGGCTGGCCGCGGGCGGCGTGGAGTGGTGCCTGCCCGTGGAGGAGCACGGCTACGAGTGGGGGGTGCCCTGGCAGATCGAGACGAACCGCGACGATGGGGGTGTGAGCGTCGCCTTACGCGACAGTGATGCGCCGGACCGCGTGCGCGCCGAGATCGTCGTGCGCCTGGAGGCCGGCTCCAGCGCGTTCACCATCCGGCCCCGGCTGGAGAACCCCACGGGCAGCGCCCGGACCATCAAGTATTGGACCAATGCCATGCTGGCCCCCGGCCAGCCCAACGCGCCCTCGGCCGACCTGCGCTTCGTGCTGCCCGATGCGGTGCGGTCCGTCACGGTGCACAGCCGCGGCGACGACTTTTTGCCCGAACCCGGGCAGCGCCTGCCCTGGCCGGTCTCTGGCGGCGTCGATCTGAGCCGCCTGGGGAACTGGAACCGGTGGCTTGGCTTTTTCGAGGATCCCGCCGCCGGCAACTACCTCGGGGTCTATGACGCGGCGTACGACGAGGGCATGGTGCGCATCTTTCCCGACGTCGTCACCGGAGCCAAGGTTTTTGCCTTTGGTTGGCAGGATCCCATCGCCCCCGACAACTGGACGGACGACGGCTCGGGCTACGTCGAGATTCACGGCGGCCCCGCCCCCACCTTTGACGACACGGTGACCATCCCCGCCGGCGGAACCCTGGAATGGACCGAGACCTGGTACCCGGTGGCCGGCCTGGGCGGGCTGTGCTATGCCAATGCCGCCGCCGCCCTGAACCTATCGGTCGCCGGCGGCCAGGTGGAGCTGGGGGCCGCCGTCACCCGGCCGTGGTCGGGCCAGGCCGTCCTCCTGCTGGACGGGCAGGAGCGGTGGCGCAGGGCGATGTCCCTCGTGCCGGGGCAGCCCTTCCGCTTCACGTTCGCGCCCAGCACCGAGCTGCCCGCGCAAGGGCACCTGGACCTGCGGCTTATAGAGCAAAGCGGCAAGACGACCGCCGAATACGGGATGGATTACGTTCGAAACGATGGTTAAACTGATTGGGTTGTTATGATCAAGATGCTGGCCAGGAAAGAAAAGGCGAGCCCCGGCGAGCTGCCCGTGCCGGACAGGCTGCCACCCCTCAAGGGCTTTGACGACCTACCGCCTTCGGGGAGACAGGGGCCTCGAACGTGGCTGTGGACCCTGGTGGCGGCGCTGGTCGTCGTCTCGCTGGTGCTATACGTCGTCGCCCTGGGGGTCAAGGGAGTGTACGATGGGCTCCAGGAGCGCACCCTGGAGAACAGGCAGATCGCCCAGGAGCACTATGCCCTGGGCGTGGAACAGATGGCCGCCCAGCAGTACGACCTGGCCGCCGCCGAGTTCGACCTGGCGCTGCGCCACGACTCGACGCTGCGAGAGGCCGAGGCCATGCTGCGCGAAGCCAAGGACATGGCCAAGAGCCAGGCGACCCCCACGTCGGAGACGCGCCAGGATGCCGCCGCCCTCCTCTACCGCCAGGCGGTCGACGAGTACGAAGGCGGAAACCTGGCCGGGGCCATCGCCGTCCTGGACGAGCTGCGGGCCCTCGACGCCCAATACCAGGCCGAGAACGTCGCGACGATGTTGACGACGGCGCACTATCGCGCCGGATTGAACGCCGTGGCCGCCGACGAGATGGACGATGCCCGCGCCCACTTTGAGAGCGTGCTGGCCCTGGCGCCCGACGACGAGGAGGCGCAGGATCAGCTCAACCTGGTGAATCTGTACAGCGCGGCCCTCAGCTATTGGGAGAGGGACTGGTCGGCCACGATCCAGGCATTCAAGGGACTTTATGCCCTGGCGCCGGGCTACAAGGACGTCAAGAGCCGGCTGCACAACGCCTACATCAACCACGCCCACGCCTACGTCGGCGAGGCCAACTGGTGCCGCGCCGCCGAGCAGTATGCCTCGGCCGTGGCCATCATGCCCCTGGAATCGACGGTCGATGCCCGCGACGAGGCCCGGATTCTGTGCCAGGCAGCAGCCGCCACTGCCACGGCTGAAGCCCAGGGCGGGATCGCGCTCCAGCCCGGGGCGTCTCCTTCACCGGCTGCGGGCACCGCGGCCGTTGCCGGTGACCCGCCGACGGCAACGCCGGCGCCGGCCGCCGCCGGCAGCGGGCAGATCGTCTTTGCCAGTTACGACGCCATTCGCGGCCAGCACGACCTGTACATCGTGGACCTGGCCCAGCGGGATGCCAGGCTCTTGCAGGCCAACGCCAGCCAGCCCGCCTTTGATTCCACCGGCAGGCGCCTGGCCTTCCACAGCCTCGACCCGGAGCAACTCGGGCTCTCGATCCTCGACCCGCGAACCGGGCACCGCCTGGAGACGACCGTTCACTCCGAGGATTCCTGCCCGACGTGGTCGCCCGACGGGGGGCAGCTCGTCTTTGCCTCCAACAAGCACGGCGATCGCAAGTGGCGCGTGTACGCCATCTCGACGGGCGAGGTGCGCGGCGAGGGCGAGGAGTGGATCCTGGGGCAGATGCCTGCCTGGTCGCAGGACGGTAGCCGCCTGGCGTACCACGGCTGTGACCAGCGCGGGAACCGCTGCGCGGTGTGGGTGATGCAGCCGGGCGGCACGAACGCGGCCCCCCTCACCAGCGACGCCAGCGACACGGCACCCGCCTGGTCGCCGGACGGCAGCCAGGTCGCCTTTGTATCGTCCCGGGCGGGCAACTGGGAGATCTATCTCGTCGAGATCGCTACCGGCGTGGAGCGGCGGCTGACGGACCACGTCGCGGCCGACGTGGCGCCCACCTGGTCGCCCGACGGCAGGAGGCTGGCCTTTCTCTCCAACCGCGAAGGGGCCTGGGCCGTCCATCTCCTGGACGTGAAGTCGGGCCAGGTGCAAAAACTCATCGCCGCCGGCGATGCCTACCCGGAGCCCTTGAGCGAGCGAATGGATTGGATCCCGTGACGGCCCGGCGGCCGGAGTGGCGGATTGTTATCCGCCACGAGCCTCAAGGGGAGCAGTAGCACGGAGTGGCGGATTGTTATCCGCCACGAGCAATGACAGGGAGAAGCGACGTAATGCGGATTGCGTATACCGGATCGAAGGGCCAGTTGGGCCGCGCGTTGGAAAACGTGCTGGGCGCCAAAGAGCTCCTGGGCCTGGACCTGCCCGAGCACGACATCACCGACCCGCACGCCATCGTGCGGACCATCGTCGACTTTCGGCCCGACGTCGTGGTGCATGGCGCGGCCATGACCGACGTCGACGGCTGCGAGCGGAACCCCGAGCTGGCCTTTCGCATCAACGCCCTGGGCACGCAAAACGTGGCCGTGGCCTGCCAGCACTGCGGCGCCGCCATGGTCCACGTCAGCACCAACGACGTCTTTGACGGGCGCCTCGGCCGGCCCTACTACGAGTGGGACACGCCCACGCCCCTGAGCACCTATGCCCGCTCCAAGGCGGCCGGGGAGTTTTACGTCCGGAACCTGCTCCAGCAGTTCTACCTGGTGCGCACGGCCTGGGTCTATGCCCGGGGCGGCAGCAATTTCGTGACCAAGATCGTGGCCGCGGCCGACAAGCACGGCGCCCTGCGCGTGGTGAGCGACGAGGTGAGCGCCCCCACCTATGCCCCCGACCTGGCCGCGGCCATTGCCCGGCTCCTGGTCACGGGCCATTATGGCGTCTACCATTTCACCAACAGCGGCATCTGCTCCCGCCACGATTGGGCGACCAAGATCCTGGAGCTGTCGGGCCGGGGCCACGTCCCGGTCGAGGCCATCACCACCGACCAGTGGCCCCGCGCCGCCGAGCCGCCCCTGTACGCCCCCATCGTGAATTTCGCCGGCGTCGCCCTGGGCATCACCCTGCGGCCCTGGGAAGAGGCCCTGGAGGAGTATTTTGCTGGCTAGCGTCGTCATTCCCAACTGGAATGGTGCGCATCACCTGCCCGTCTGCCTCGATGCCCTCAGGGCCCAGACCTATCGAAACCTGGAGGTCGTCGTCGTGGACGGCGCCTCGACGGATGGCTCGCAGGAGCTCCTGGCCGAGGAGTATCCCGAGGTCCACTTGCTGGCCCTGCCCCGCAACCTGGGGCTGACGGGGGCCAACAACGCCGGTTTTCGCGCCGCCCGGGGCGAGATCCTGGTGTCGCTCAACAACGACACGGAGGCCTGCCCCCATTTTGTCGAAGCCCTGGTCGACGCCCTCCTGGCGCATCCCGAAGCGGGCATGGCGGCGTCCAAGATGCTGTTGTTCAACCGGCGGGATACGATTCACTCGGCGGGCGACGGCTACGGGGTCGACGGAATCCCGTTCAACCGGGGCGTGTGGCAGCGCGACGAGGGCCAGTTCGACGAGCCAGGCTGGGTCTTTGGCGGCTGCGGCGGCGCGGTGGCCTACCGGCGCGCCATGCTGGACGAGATCGGCCCCTTTGACGAGACCTTTTTCATGTATTGCGAGGACGTGGACCTCAACTGGCGGGCGCAACTGGCGGGCTGGCGCTGCTGGTACACCCCCGGGGCGGTGGTCTATCACAAGCTGAGCGCCACGGGCGGCGGCCCCATCGCCAGCTACTACACCGGGCGCAACACGCTGTGGGTCATTGCCAAGAACTATCCGGTGCCGCTGTTGCGGCGGCATTGGCGGCGCGTGGCCACGGCCCAGGCCCGGGTGACGCGCGATGCACTGGGCGCCTGGCGCGGCGAGGCCGCCCGGGCCCGGCTGCGGGGGCAGCTCGCCGGGCTGGCCGGCTGGCGGCGCCAGCGGCGCAGGAGGCCCACCATCCGGCGCGCGACCGACGCCTACATCGAATCGCTGTTGCGGCAGGCACATTGACCGGCACCATCCTCAACGTCCTGGCCATCGTCGCCGGCGGCACCCTGGGCTCGCTCCTGGGCGACAGGCTGCCCCCGCGGCTGCGCGAAACCGTGGTGCAGGGCATGGGCCTGGTGGTCCTCGTCGTCGGCATGGACATGGCCCTGGGGACACAGAACGTCCTCGTCATCCTGGGCAGCATCGTCGGCGGCGCCATCCTGGGCGAGTGGTGGCAGTTGGAAGCGCGCCTGGAAAGCCTGGCCCGCCGGGTGGAGGCCGGGGCGGCGCGGGTCCCGCTCCTGGCCCGGGGCGACTTTAGCCGGGGCCTCATCAGCGCCAGCCTTCTCTTCTGCATCGGCCCCATGACCATCCTCGGCTCCATGGAGGACGGGCTGCGGGGCGACTACAGCCTGCTGGCCATCAAGAGCGTCCTGGACGGCTTTACGTCGCTGGCCTTTGCCGCGGGGCTGGGCATGGGCGTAACCTTTTCGGCGGTGGCCGTCCTGCTGGTGCAGGGCAGCCTCACCCTGGGCGCCTCGGCCCTGGAAGGCGTGCTCAGCGAGCCCATGATCGCCGAGCTGACCGCCACCGGCGGGGTGATGATGCTGGGGCTGGGCCTGCTCATGCTCGAGATCAAGCGCATCCGGGTCGCGAACCTGCTCCCCGCCCTGATCCTGGCGCCCATCCTGACCGCCCTGTGGCGCTGGGCCGGCCTGCCCTGACCGCGCACGGCCTTGCCCCGCCAGATCAACAGATCGGGAGGCCCCGGCCTGGCCCTGGCGATCCAGGCCGAGCAGGTGTTACACTGCCCCGGCGGGCAAGTAAAAGCAGGCGGGGCCAAAGCCCCGCCTTGTGTCCCGCTCGCTCCCGCCAGATTCGGCGGTCCTGGCCTGATGGCCGTCTGTGCGGAGTGTGATGGGTGTTGTGTTGTTTATGAACGGTCGTGGGGGCCTACTTGAACTTTACGATAAATTGTGTAGAGAAAATAGATAAGAAGATATATAGAGATACCTTTTATTCTCTATTCTTCCCTGTAGGTGCCTGGCTGCCGGATTTTGAAGCAGAGAGGGTTTGCGCCTGATCCGCACCTGCCTCTACGGATCCGTTCCTCTTGTTCTCTACGGTTCCGGCCCTGGACTCGGGCAGCGGCAGAAAGTAGCGCTCGGCGCGGCCGGGCTTGTGCTTGGCCAGCACCTGGGCCTTGACCAGCTCATCGGCGTGACGTTTTACCTCGACGGGTCCCAGGCCCCACACGAAGCGGGCGATGTCGGCGGCGGTCAGGCCGCCGGGGTACTTTGCCGATTCTTGCCAGCGCTTGACGGCGGCGATCACCTTGGCCTCGATCTCGGACTGGGGCGAGACGTCCAGCTCGGTGACCTGCTCGTAGAGGCGGTGGGCATACATTCGCCAGCGCTCGACGATCTCCTGGGCCCTGGCCCAGTGGCGCAGCTCGACCCGGCCGCCGTTCTCCAGGCTGGCCAGGAGGGCCGCCACGCGCAGGGCCTTTTCGTGCAGCCGGCCATAGTTGCCGTCCAGGTCGGTCAGCTCGCTGGCCCGGGCAAGCTCTAGCATGGCGACGTTGTAGCGATGCAGGGCGTCCCACACGTCGTCGGCCACGATGCAGCGGTTCATTGTGGGCGGCTCGACGTGCACCTTTTTTTCGCCGGTGCGGACGCCGTTCCCCTCGACCCGGTCCTCGACCCGCACCGTGGGCATGCCCAGCCGGTGGTGCCAGTCCACCAGGGGAGTGATCAACTCGGGGGGATTGGGCCGTTGCCCCCTGGGGAACTGGTCGGCCAGCACCTCGTCGCGGGGCGGGGTGACAAACGCAAAGCGCGCCAGGAAGCCGTCGCCCCAGAGCTGTGTCCCCTTCCTGGCCACGGGGCGCAGGTCGGCGGGGGTGAGGTTGGCGACGAGGGCCAGGTAGGGGCGCTGGATGACCTCGTCGCCGCGGACGATGGTCGACCGGGAGTATTCGGGCGGGCAGTCGTCGAGCTTGCGCAGGAGCCCCCGGAAGTCGGCCATGACGCCGTCGGTGCGGGCCATGCTGGCCAGCCAGCCGCCAAACTCTTCGGCGTACCAGCCGCGCTGGCCGCAAAAGCCCAGGCGCAGCCGGGCCATCTTTCGCCCCTCCTCGTCCAGGCTGTCATAGTTGGGGGGCAGGGCACCCCCGGCCAGGGCGCGAACAAAGGCCTGGGGGGTGGCCTCGTCGGCCGCCAGGAGGTAGTCGAGGCCGCAGGCGCGCAACAGCCCGCGGGCGACGTCGGTGGCGCTGGACTTGGCGTGCATGGTGGTCCGGCCGGCGAGGAGGAAGTAGAGGTTGGTGTAGCGGGACCGGCCGTAGTGGAACACCACCCGGCGGGCGGCCACGGTGGACAGGAGCCACAGGCCGCAGGCCTCGTGAAACCCGAAAAAGCTGCGGGGGCTCCAGGTGCGGCTGAAGGCGATGTAGGCGTCGAGCCAGGGGCAGGCGTCGCGGCCCAGGTCGAGGGGCAGGCAGGCATAATCGGGCAGGGGCGGGCAGTCGTGCTCGCAGCCCACGGCCGCAGCCGCCGGATCGACCCGACGGGCCGGATCGGGGGCGTCCTCGGGCTCGACCCGGCGGGCCGGCTCGACCCGACGGGCCCGATGGGACCGGGGCTGCTCCTGGCCGGCGTCGAGGCCGCTCCTGAGGGTGGCCTGCACCTCGGGCTCCTCCAGGCCGGCGGCCAGGGCCACGGCCCGGAGCCGGCGCTCCACCTCGGCCCGGTCCAGGAGGTCGTCGGCCACGAGCTGACCCAGGGCAAAGGCGGCGGCGTTGAGGGTGTCGTTGCGGGTGCCGGCGGGGGCCGCGGCCAGCCTGCCCAGCTCGCCGGCCAGGGCCGCGTGGGCGTAGGCGCCGGCCTGGTGGGTCTCTGCGGGGGCCGGGGGGCCCGCCAGAAGCGCGGCCAGCGCCGGGGGAAGGGGGCACGGGTCCTGCTCCCCGGGCCGGATCTCCCAGGTGTAGGCCCGCCCGCCGGCCAGGGTCGAGGGCGGCAGGACGACGTAGCCTCCCTGGCCCCGGGTGTCGATGCCGGGTCCCAGCCGCCCGGCCGAGTTGCCCAGGGCGGGGTCGGGCGCGGAGAAGAACAGGTGCCGGCCGCCGCTCGGTGTGCGGCTGGTGGGCGTGGCCAGGTCGCCCAGACCGAGGCGGGCGGCCAGGGCGGCCCAGCTCGCCGGGCCGGCGGCGCCGTCCTTGACGTCGAGGTCGACGACAAAGAGGCGGGACGGCCCGCAGGCCAGGCCGACGTTGGCCCTTGGCCACCTGGCCCACCAGTGGCGGATGATCGCGGCGTCGCTCGTGGCCCGGTGGGGCCAGTCCTTGACCAGGGGGCGCTTGTCGCCCGGCCGCAAGGGGTGGACGGCCCAGCCGCGCCCGGCATAGGCCAGGGCGGCTGCCAACAGGCTGTTTTCTCTCTTCACGGGGCTGCTCCCCGCCGGCGTGTCTGCCATGTCTCTCTCCTTGGTGGATTCGAACGTTTGTTCGCGCTCTCCTCTATATAACCACCTGTTTGGCGCCCTGTCAAGGTCGAAAACGACAAATCTTTGAAATTGCTTTTTTGTGCTGGCGGGGAACAGGCTGGTACCACTGTTCGGGGTTTGTCGAGGCGTCAGTTCTGGGGGAAACCTAATGTTTGGGGGATGGGGTGTTTGGACCACGAAAGGGGCGAAAGGGGCGACACATTCGCTTCGCTCAGTGCTAGAAGGCGCGAAAGGGGGTGCGCGCTTTCGTGGCTTGTTCGTGAATGCGGGGGACTGCTGTATTAGTCGGCCGGCCGGCGCTGTCGTTGGGCTTCTTGCAGGAGCGCTATGGCTTGCTCGATGCCGTCCGGGGGGTGGGGGGCAGTGCGGAGCAGGTCGTATTCCATGTGATCGACGATTTGCTGTCAACGAATGAAGAAACGAATAAACGAATTAGAAGACAAAGGATTCGTTTATTCGTCTCTAATTCGTTGACAACTCGTTGCCGCACCCGCTGGTGGTTTGCAGGCCCTCGCGCACGGCGGGTTCCCACTAAGCAAGGGCCCGCGTGAAAAAGGTATCGCTGGTCTGGCAACCCCTGGTGGCGGGCGAGGGTGCCCAACCGGATCATCGGAGCGAACGTCTTCCGCCATGAAAAGGCTGAACTATGCGGGGCAGGTTCAGTAAAAGCCGCATCGAGATAGAATATGCAAGAGCCGGGGCACACGCCCCGGCTCATTTCGCGTCGACTCTATCCGAGATCAGATCAACTCGTCCAGGCGGTCCACCGGTGAACGGCAGCACCGATCAATCGCCCGACATATCATTGGCCGCGTCTTACAGCAACTCTTCCACAATTCGTGGCCACCACCGAGCTCCCCCAGGAGATCAGAATCCATCCGCTCTCTTTGCCACGGGACTCCCTTCGGTCGGAACCTAGAAGCTCACTCCCCTGGCGACGCCGCACAACGGAAACCGAGGCCGAAGATAAAGAAACCGCCGAGTTCTGGGTCTATCCAATCGCGGCGTGCGACGCCAATCCAGTTCACCGACTGGCCGTAATCGCCACCTCGGAACACCTTACTCGTTCCAGTTTCTGGACCAGGCGGGTTGCTGTACGGGGAGACACCGTAATAATCGCTTTGGAACCAGTCGTTCACCCACTCCGTTGCATTGCCGCCCATGTCCATCGCCCCATATGGACTGGTATCGCCAGGGTAGCTGCCCACCGCGGTGGTATCACCGACACAATCATTGTAGTTAAGACGATCGCAGTCCGGCGGCTCATCTCCCCATGGATACAGCCTGGTGTCGTTCGCCCCGCGGGCGGCCTCTTCCCACTCGGCCTCGGTCGGCAGCCGCTTACCTGCCCATGTGCAATAGGCCAGTGCATCGAACCAAGTGACGGTGAGAACTGGGTAGTCAGCGTAGGTCGGGTTGTCATAGTAAGACGGGCGAGTGTATGACCCACTAATGATGGGCAGGTTGCAGATGCCGGCAGCCACGCAATGGGCGTACTGAGCGTTGGTCACCTCGTAGGTGTCGATGTAGTAGGCGTCCAGGTACACTGAGTGCAGGGGCAGCTCCTCGGCGTAGCAGAACTCGCTCGGGTTACTCTCGTCGCAGCCCATCTGGAACTCACCTGCTGGGACGTAGACCATGTCGGCGGGAGGAGTGACAACGACAACACCGTTGGCGGCAGGCTGCTGGCTTGTATGGTAGGAAAACAGGCCCGGCAGGGGGAAGGTCCGCGTGTATTGCTCCCCCGGTTCGATTGGCCCACTATCCCACTCCAACTGTGCCGGTGACAGACTGCCCCCTTGCTGCACCAGCTCAGACTCCGCGACAGATCTGCTGGTGGCTCCCCTCACCATCAACGGCAGATACACCCTGGTGCTCCAGCCACTGAAAAGGGTCACAGTGCTGGTCATATTGTTGGTCCACGTGACTACTTCTCCCACGGTCACGTTGATGGTTTCGGGGATCAGCCCAGTGGCAGTGATAGACACTCCGGCCGGCGACACTCCTACGGGACTGGTCGCCGACTGCTGGACCGGCCGGACCGGTGTCGGTGCCCCCTCTCTTGCCATCCCCTGGCGCGGCAGCGACAGGGGCAAGACCAAGGCCAATAGCGCAAAGACGGACAGCAAACGAACAAGCCGGGTTTGGGGATTCATTGCAGACTCCTTTCAACTCCTCCAAGCTCAAACCTGGAAATGTTCGATTCCCGGCGGAAAACAGATGCCGGGTTGCCAGGATCGGCCAATCCTTTT
>JAAYZQ010000216.1 GCA_012514775.1 Anaerolineaceae bacterium | reverse complement strand
TGGCGACAAAGACCAGTTGCTTGCCCTTCTCGTAGGCCTCTGTGATATAGGGGCCGCAGGAGACCCAATTCTCTTGATTGAACGCCCACGAGCCGTCGTCCAGGCGGTCCTTGACGATGTGCTTGGGCACGACCCACACGTCGGCCATGATCTTGATGAGGTACGGTGCCGGCCGCTCCGTGGTGATGCTAAAGCTATAGTCGTCGACCTTCTTGACGCCCAGCTCCTCGGGCGGCACCTCGCCGCTCACGACGCCTGCCCAGTTGACGATGCCCGCCATGCTATAGAACCATTCAAAATCGTACTCGGCGCGGGCGTAACGCTGCAGGGTAAAGACCCAATCGTCGGCCGTCACCGGCGTGCCGTCGCTCCAGATCTTGTCCTCCTGCAGGTGGAAGGTCCAGGTCAGGCCGTCGTCTGACACCTCCCAGCTCGTGCAGGCGTTGGGCTGTGGCTCGTAGAACTCGTCAGGCCGCACACACGAATCGGGCCAGGCGTACATGTCGCCCACGTTTTCGTCGTACACGCTGGCGTCCCACGTCAGCCAGGTGGCCTCGCTCTCGGCGTAACGCATGACTTGTTGGTCCAGGGGAGCGGCATCAGGGGGAAGCTCCACCCCGGCACGATTGACGACCCTGTCCGGCTCCGCTGCCTGGGGGGCCGCGGTTGGAGCCTCGACGGCCGGCACCTGGGTTGCCGCCGGCGCGGGCCCGCAGCCCACCAGCACCAGGATGACCAGCCAGATGGCGAGCGGTGCAAACCTACCCTTCATAATCGTCCTCCTCCTCGTCTCTTTCAAAGGCTTTCCGATCTACGGGGCTCGGTGGCCACGGGCGTTCCAGGCCATGGCTCGAGCCAAAGTTGCTCGTCCCGTTTCTGGAAAGTTCTGCCCTCCTTTCTTGACCTGCACCGGCGCTACTTCTTGGTCTGGATCATCTGCGGGTCCAGCGCATCACGAAGCCCATCGCCCATGAGCGTAAAGCCCAACATGGTGACGGCGATCATGAGCGCCGGGAAGAAGGCCAGATGCCAGTAGTAGGTCATGTTGGTGATGCCGTCACGGCCGATCATCTGCCCCCAACTGGGCATGGGCGGGTTGATGCCGACCCCCAGAAAGCTCAGGGACGCCTCGGCAAAGATCGCGACGGGAATGCCCAATGTCAGGGCGACGATGATGGGCGCCAGGGCGTTGGGCAACAGGTGGTAGCGCACGATGCGCAAGCCGTTGGCGCCGATCATGCGCGACGCCTCCACAAACTCTTTTTCTCGCAGCGTCAGGAACTGGGCCCGGGTCAGCCGGCAGACGCTGATCCAGGTGGTGATGCCGATGGCCAGCATCACGTTCCAGAACCCGGCCCCCAGCCGGGCCATGATCAGGTAGGCAAAGAGGAGCGTGGGCAGGGACGACATGATGTCCACCAGGCGCATGATAAAGAAATCGACGCGCCCTCCCTTCCAGCCGGCGATGGCGCCCAGGGGGATGCCGATGCCAAAGGCGACGAGCTGGGCGAGGATGCCGATGGACAGGGAGACGCGTGCCCCGTGGATGATGCGGCTCCAGAGGTCGCGGCCGTTGAGGTCGGTGCCCATCCAGTACTCGCTGCTGGGAAATTCCCCTGCCGGCCCGAAAAAGATCTTGTCGTAGGGGGTCCGGGCAATGATCGGCCTGGGCTCGCGGCCCAGGGGAATGGCGATGAGGGCATCGTCGGCCAGGATGGCCGTCAGCAGGAGGATGGCGACCAGTGCCAGGCCCACCATGGATAGCTTGTTGCGCAGGAAGCGGCGGGCGGCGTCGCGATAGATGCCCCGCTCCTGGGAGCGCAGCCCGTAGACCCTGGCAATGCTCTCCTGCTCTGTTTCGGCCACACCCGGGGCCGGCACACCCGTTGCCATGGCTCCGCCTCGCTAGTTATAGTGCACGCGCGGGTCGGCCGCGACGTAGAGAATGTCCGAGATGAGATAGGTGATGGCGATGAGGACCGCCCAGAGCATGGTCAGGCCGATGATGACCGGATAATCGCGGTTGATGGTGCTGGTGACCCAGAATTTGCCCAGCCCGGGCACGCGAAAGATGGCCTCGATAAAGATCGAGCCCGTGATCAGGTCCGGGATGAGGGGACCGAAGACGGTGATGAGGGGGATCAGGGCGTTCTTCATCACGTGCCGTCCCAGGACTGTGCGCTCGCGCAGCCCTTTGGCCCGCGCCGTGCGCACATAGTCCGTTCGCAGCACTTCGATGACGGCTGCGCGAGTATAGCGGGCAATGGTGGCGATGGGCGCCAGGCAATAGGCCACCACGGGCATGATCCAGGTCTTGGGCCCTTCCCAACCGCCCGTGGGCAGCCACTTGAGGGCCAGGGAAAAGATGAGAATAAAGAGGATGCCCCACACGAAATGGGGCGTAACAAACCCGACGATGGACGTCAGGGTGGCCATGTAGTCTATCCAGGTGTTCTGCTTGAGGGCGGCGACCAGCCCCAGGGGAACGCCCACTCCAAAGGCGATGAGAAGGGCCATGCCGCCAAGGTGGGCCGTCGTCGGCCAGGTGCGGGCGATGAGGGCCAGGACCGACTCGTCGGGATGCTCGAAGGACATGCCCAAGTCCAGGCGCAGGACGCCGCGCAGCCAGATGAGATATTGCTGCCACACCGGCTTGTCCAGCCCATAGCGTGCCTCCAGGGCCGCGATCTGGGCCTCGGAGAAGGGCCGTTGCCCGTACTTCCAGGGCGCGCCGGGAACCTCGTGCATGATGGCAAAGGTAAAGATGGAGAGGATCAGCAGCACAGGCACAAGCCCCAGCAGTCGCATCAAGATAAATCGGCCCATGGTCGGTCTCCCTCTCCTCTCCGCACTTTGCGAATGGTTCCCGGCACATTGACTTCCGTCAGCGACGGTTGTGGACTCTGGCTTCTAGCTTTTACCCTCTAGCGATCAGGCACAACGCCTTGCCTGTGTTGGCTCTAATTGAGGACACATTCTACCCCAGGTTCCGAGGATTGTCAATTTGGGGTTCGGACCCCTTGGCTGCCCGGCCGGTGGCCCGTACCGTCGCGGGTGCGCGTTGCCACCGGCGAGAAACGGTAGTATAATCCGCTGTGCAAATCACTCACAATGGCGAAAAGGAGAGCCTCATGAGAATCCTGGTGCTGGGCAGTGGCCTGATGGGGCCGGCGGCTGCGTTCAACGCCCTGGCCGACGCGGAGGTATCGGGGGTAACCCTGGCCGACTTGAGCCAGGCACAGTTGGACGCCGCGCGCCGCAAGCTCCTCCCCTTGCCGGGCGGAGAAAAGCTAACGGTCGTCCCGTTGGACCTGGGCGACCAGGCGGCGGCCACCCAACTGGTGGGGGAGCACGACGCGGTAGTGGCGGCCTTGCCCAAGGGCGCCATTCCCCTGGGTATCCGGGCGGCGGCCGGGGCGGGGGTGCCCCTCGTCGACCTGAGCTGGCCCCCCGATTCCGACCTTCCAGAGCTCAGGCAGTGCGTGGAAGCGGCGGGATCGCTGGCCATTCTGGGCTGCGGCGTGGAGCCCGGCCTGACCGAGATCATGGCCCGCTACCTTGCCGAAAAGCTGGACCATGTGGAAGAGCTGCACATCCAGTGCGGCGGCATTCCCGAAAAGCCGGAGCCGCCCCTGGGCTACAAGATCGTCTTTGGCGGCCGGCAGATGCCCCTCCGCGATACCGACGCCCGCCTGGTGAAGGACGGACAGCTCAAGCCCGTGGCCCGCTATTCGGGCGTTGAGTCGACCTACTTTGACGGAGTGGGCGAGTGCGAGGCCTGGCACGAGGGCTTTATGCCCTGGCTGCTGGACCTCGAGGTCCTGCAAGGGTTGAGGTCGGGCACGCAAAAGACCGTCCGCTGGCCCGGCTACGCGGCCAAGGTGACGCTGCTGCGCGACATGGGCCTCCTCAGCCTGGAGCCGGTCGAGGTCGACGGCGCCCAGGTGAGCCCCAAGAAGGTGCTGGACGCCGTCCTTTATCCGCGCGTGCGCCTGGAAGAGGGCGAGCGGGACATTACCTGCTTTCGCGTCGTGGCCAGGGGCCGCCAGGATGGGCACGGACAAGTCTACGAGATCGAGATGGTGGACCGCTACGACGAATCGCTGGGCTTTACCTCCATGGCGCGCACCACGGCCTTTACCGGCGCCATCGTCGGCCGCATGGCAGCCCGGGGAGAGATTCGCGGGCAGGGGCTCCGGACGCCGGAGCAGCTCGTGACCGGCCGCCTCTTTGACCGCCTGTTGGACGAGCTGGCCGCTGCCGGGGTTCGCTTTTCCATGACGAGCCGCAGCGTCGAGATCCTCGACTGATCTATCAGGTTGGGGGCGAGGAAAGATGGGCGCAGCTTGCTGCGCCCAAAACGCCCGCCCCTATTCCAACGTAACCTGGGTCGTGACGGTGCCGGCCCGATCGTGGCGCGCCGTCAGCGACACCTGGCTGCCCTGCGGGGCGCGAACAACCCACTCGACCTTGGCGCGATCCTCGGTGGGGTCCCAGGGGCTAAAGGAGACGGGCACGGGGGGCTTGTACGCATAGCCCTCGAGTTGGCCCAGCTCCACCCGCGGCTCGCCCGTCTCCAGGGTGGCGCCTTCGGGTAGCTCGATCTCGCACACCACGGCGCGCACCAGCTTTTTCTCCATCGCCCTCTTGGTCACGTAGCTGGGCAGCCAGCCGTCGTTTTGCACCACCAGGCGCACCCGGTAGGTGTCGGGTCCGAGCTTCCTGGCACTGGCTTCGTACAGGGCCAGGCGCGGCGAGATGAGCAGGTGCCAGACCAGCCACCTGGCAAAGGGAGCGATCTCGGCCTCCAGGAACTGCGGGGGCGGGTTGCGAAAGGCATACTGCATATCCCAGCCGCCCAGTTCCACCGGGCCCAGCTCCGGATGCTCGTAGGGGTACCAGTCGACGTAGCCCTTTCCACCCAGCGTATTGTCGCTCCAGGCCAGCATCTTCAGGTCGTCCTCAAAGTCGTGCTCCCGGTACCAGTCAATGTACTTGTACTTCTCGATGCCGGCCTGGCGCTGCGGGCTCCAGATCTCGACCGTCCAGGCAAAGATACCCAGGTGGTCGTAGAGCCAGTCGTCAAAGCCGCCGGTGGTCACGTCTGCGGGATGGTAGAGAAAGTCGTGGTAGGTCGAGACGGCCGGGTAGCCGGTTATCTCTGTGCCGCGGGCGCCGATGGTCTGGTAGGTCCACAGGTCCTCGGCCGGCATCTCCTTGTCGTCCCGGTCGGAATAGGGCCGCAGCAGGACGCCGCTCCAGGTGTGAAAGGCGATGCCCCCGGTGATGTTCTGATGGCCGGTGATGAAATGCGCCAGGGCGCGGGCCTCGGGCTCTGACGTGGGATAGGGCCCGGCCCCTTCCTGCTGGTACTCCTGCCGCCACTGGACCGGAAAGTTGCGGTTCAGGTCCAGGCCCTCCTTGTTGCGCTGCAAGCGGATGGTCACCCCGTCATAGTCCGCCACTCGGCCCTCGGGCAGCAGGCGGTAGTACTGGCCGCCTGTTTCGGTAGGATCGCGGCGCACCAGGATGCGCGGTTCCTGTGGCGAGGCCTTCCACGGCCCGTTGGGATCGGGCACGCGCATCATGAGGATGCGGCCGTCGCCGTCCATGTCCTCCCGGATCAGGCCGCCGATGGGTTCTTCGTCGTAGGGATAGGGACGCGTGCTGGAGCGGACGACCTTGGGACGGTCGGCCAGGGCCAGCTCGGCACCGTCGGGGTTGACCCGCGGGCAGACGTAAAAGGCCCGGGTATCGAGGCAGCGGGTTACCTCGGCATCGTTGCCGTAGCTAGTCACAAGGTGGTGGATGAGGTACAGGCAGGCGCTGGAGGGCGAGATCTCGCTGGCGTGGATGTTGCCGTCCACCCACAGGGCCGGCTTTTGCCTGTCCTCTCCCGTCTCGAAATTGGTGACGGTCGCCAGCCAGATGTCACGGCCCTCGTAGCTCCGGCCGATGCTCTCCAGGCGCACGAACTGCGGATGCTCGGCGGCGAGCCCCTTCAGGATCTCGACCAGGGCGTCGTAGCGGTAATAGGTGTCAAAGCGGATATCCATGGTTTTCTCCCCCATTGCTAGTGTTCGATAGTGATCAGCCCCGTGCACGTGGCCCGCGATGTGCGGTGGCTGCCCTTCGGCAAGACATTATACCCCACTCCCGGGCGGGCAGCAAGCGCGTTCCGTTTGGAAGCGCATTTGACAGTTTCAGGCAGTTGCGGTATCTTAATCGAAACGACAATTGTGAGGATGAACTTGCAATTCGCGCCGAAAGCCCGGTGGCTGGCCCTGATTCTGCCACTGCTCGTCCTGTTCCTGAGTGCCATGCACAGGCAGCCCTCCAGTTCGGAGGACGGCCCTATACCGGGCAACCCGGCAGGCGCGCTGGCTGCTGTTTCTGTCCTCGGCACCCCAACCTCGACGGACACTGCGACGCCCACACCCACCGCGACGGCAACCAACACCACGACCCCCACGCCCACCGACACGGCCACGCCCATCCCGACGGCGACCTCGACGGCCACGGCGACGCCTACGGCAACCTTCACGCCGACACCCACGCCGACCCACACCGCCACCTTTACCCCGACGCCGCTGCTGCCCACTCCCGATGGCGTGTTACGCCAGGCGCGCGTCCCCATCCTGATGTACCACCACATCCAGGATGCGCCGCCCGGCTCCAACGCGCTGCGCCGAGACCTTTCGGTGTCGCCGCAGAATTTCGAAGCGCAGCTTCGCTACCTGCAACAGGAGGGCTACCAGACGGTGAGCCTGTACGACCTGGTGCTGCACCTGACCGTGGGCGAGCCGCTACCGGAGCGGCCCATCATCCTGACCTTTGACGACGGCTACGCCGACGCTTATACCCAGGCATTTCCTCTGTTGCAGCACTATGGCTTTACTGGGACCTTTTTCCTGACCTCGGCGCCCATCGATGCCAACAATCCCGCCTTTCTTTCCTGGGACAACGTGCGAGAGATGCACGAGGCAGGCATGGCCATGGAGGTCCACAGCTACGACCACTCGGACCTGCGCAACCGCGGGTACCAGTTCCTCGTCTATCAAACCCTGGGGCCCAAGGAGGCCATCGAGGAGCGCACGGGAGCCAGGTGCCGCTTCTTTGCCTATCCCTCGGGCCGCTACGACGGTCACGTCATCGACGTCCTGCGATCGGCGCACTACTGGGGAGCGGTGGCCATCGAGCAAGGGGCCACGCACAGCAGCGACGGTCTCTTTCATCTGCGCCGGGTGCGGATCCAGGGCAACGATGCCCTCAGCGACTTTGTGCACAAACTGAACCTCAACTGGTAAGGACAACGGATGTATTTTGACGCCCTGACCTTGGCCAGCGTGGCCGATGAGCTGCGCGCGACCATCCTGAACGGCCGGGTGCAGCGGGTGCTCCTGCCCGACGATCTGTCGCTGGGGCTAGAGATCTATGGGCAGGGCACGCGCCGCTACCTGTTGGCCTCGGCGCACGCCGAGTTGGGCCGCTTGCTGCTGTCCTCCGAGAAGTTGCGGCGCGGTGTGGAACGGCAGACGGGCATCCTGCTCCTGCTGCGCAAGTACGTGCGCGGCGCCATCCTGTCGGACATCGCGCAACCGCCCTTCGAGCGGGTGCTGCGCCTGGAGTTCGACCATCCCGAGTGGGGAACGACGGACCTGATGGTCGAGATCATGGGTCGACACTCGAACCTCATCCTGGTGGACGCCAGCAGCCGTGTGCTGGGCGCGGTCAAGCACGTCAGCCCCGAGATGAGCCCCCATCGGCCCGTGCAGCCCGGCCGGCCCTACGAGCCGCCGCCGGAGCAGTCCAAGCTGCCGGCCCCGGAGCTGACCGAGGCGCGCCTCGCCGCCATCCTGGCCGCCCAGGAGCCCGAGACGCAGTTGTGGCAAGCCCTGGTGCGGGGCGTGCAGGGCATGAGCCCCCTCCTTGCCCGCGAGATCAGCTATCGAGCCCTGGGCTATGTGCGGATGGCGGTGGGCCAGGTCGAGGACCTGGCGCGCGTCCTGGCCGTCACAGGCGAGTTGCTGTCGCCCCTGGAAGACGGGAGCTGGCAGCCGAGCCTGGCCTACGAGGACGACGAGCCCGTCGCCTATGCCCCTTACCACATCCGCCACAGGGGCAAGCCCCGGCCGGTGGAATCCATCAGCCAGGCCATCGAGCTCTACACGGCCGCCGCGGCCAGCGCCGACCCCTACGTCGGGGCCAAGCGCCCCGTGCGTCAGGCCATTGCCATGGCCCGCGGCCGGCTGATGCGCCGCCGCGAATCCCTGGAGAGGGCTCGGGCAGAGGCAGGCGAGGCCGACCAGTGGCGGCAATGGGGCGAGTGGATCCTGGCCTACGCCCACACCATAACCCCGGGGCAGACCGAGTTGCTGGCCGAGACCGGCGAGCCCGAGACGCTGCGCATCCCCCTGGATCCCGAGCTGTCACCAGCCGACAATTCTCAGGCCTATTTCGCCCGCTATCGCAAGGCCCAGCGGGCTGCCGCGGGCGTTCCCAAGCGCCTGGAAGAGATCGACCTGGGGCTTCGCGACCTGGAGCAGTTGGAGACCGACCTGGACCTCGCCGCCAGCCGCCCCGAAGTCGACGAGGTGCGACAGGCCCTGGTGGAAGCGGGGCACGTGCGCGTCAAGAAGATGCGGGACCGAAAGCCGCCCGGAAGTGAGCCCCTGTCGTTCCCTTCGCCCGATGGCCTCACCATCCTGGTGGGGCGCAACAGCCGCCAGAACGACGACCTGACCTTTCGCCGGGCGAGCAGCACCGATTGGTGGTTCCACGCGCGAGGGGTGCCGGGGTCCCACGTCATCGTACGCGGCGGTGGGGAAGAGCTGCCGCGGGCCACGGTGCGCCGCGCCGCCGAGCTGGCGGCCTACTATTCCCGGGCCCGGCGAGACGCATCCGTGGTGGTGGACTACACGCAGCGGCGCAACGTGCGCCGCATCCCCCGCGCCGCGCCTGGCCTGGTGAATTACAGGCAGGAGCGCACCATCCGAGTCACACCCCTGGGGCCCGAGGCCGCCGAGGAGGCCGGCTCCTCGGGACAGCCCGGCTGATCCCCGCCCGCCGGCAGCGCGCCCTTCCGGAGAGGAGAATGGGCAAAGGCACGGATCGCGGAGTCGTGAGCACCCTGGGCATGGCCCTTGCCTGTGGCGCCGCTACAGGCCCTTGCCGCGGCCGAGCGCTAGCCGCCCGGCTTGTGGGCAATGGCGATGATGGACGTGCCGGCCGGCAGGTTCAGCCAGCGCAGCACCTGCGACTCGGTCCAGGTCACACCCTTCAGGATGGTGTTGACCAGGGGCGGCGCCGGCTCCATTTCCACCTGGTACGACTCGTCGTCAAAGTGGGGAGAGCCCAGTTCAGGCTCTTGCCTGGCGCCCCTTCGCAGGAGGATGAGGCCGGCGGCCGCGGGAAACAGGGCAAAGTTGTTGTAGGTGGCGCGCACCACGCGAAACCCCACGCGCATTAGCTTTTCCTTTAGCTCGCGGGTCGTGTAGCGCCGTTGGTGGGCGTTGAGCTCGTCGTTGTGGCTCCAAAGCCACATGAAGGCCGGGACGGTGACGACCAGGACGCCGCCGGGGGCCGTGACGCGGTACGCTTCGCGCAACACGGCCATGTCGTCCTCGCAGTGTTCCACCGTGTCCAATAGGGCCACCAGGTCAAAGGTGTCGTCGTCCAGGGGCAGCTCCTCGCCGCTGGCCTCCCGGACGTCGTATCCCCGCTCGCGGGCGACGGCCAGGGGACGGGGGTTGTTGTCTACGCCGGTCACCGAGCCGTAGCGGCCCAGGTGATGGAACATGTTTCCGGCGCCACAGCCGATGTCCAATACCCGCTTTTCTCCATCGCGGGCCACCACCCGGTCGAGCATGTTCAGCAGCGACCAGGTGCGCCCGGCGAACCACCAATGGTTGTCTTCTTCGATGCGAATTGGTTGGGTCACAATAAACGCTCCAGTTTTGGTACGATCATTCGCCAGTCATAGCGCGAGCCGGCAAAGCGCCGGGCGGCGCGGCCCAGGCGCTCGCGGGTCTCGGGCTGGCGGAGTAGTTGCAGCACGGCCGCGGCAAATTCCGACGGCTCGTCGGCGATGAGCAGCTCCTGGCCGTCCACCACCTCGAAGCCTTCGCAGCCCAGGGTCGTGGAGACCATGGCCTTGCCCATGGCCATTGCTTCCAGGATCTTCAGACGGGTGCCCCCGCCGATGCGCAGGGGCACCACGTAGGCGGCCGCCGCGGCGATGTAGGGGCGCACGTCCTCTACCCAGCCCGTCAGCTCGACGGCCGCGCCGGCCGGCAGGGATGACAGGCGGGGGTGCGGGTTCTGGCCCACGATCCAGAAGCGGACGTCGGGCGCTTCGCGGCGGATGAGGGGCAGCACGTTGTGGGCGAACCACAGGGTGGCGTCGACGTTGGGACGGAAGTCCATCTTGCCGGTAAAGATCAGATCGCAAGGCCCCGGCCCGTCGGTGAGGGGTGGGATGGCGGCCCCATAAAAGTCCATGTCCACGCCATTGGGCACGACCACCGGCTCCAGGCCGGGGACCAGGGCGCGGAGGGCGCCGGCGTCGGCGTCCGAGACGGCCACCACCCGGTCGGCGGCGAGGCAGGCCCGCCGCTCGTAGCCCTGCAGCCGCCGCCACTGAACGAAAGAGTAGACGGCGCCGGCCAGGCGCCGGCCGCGGCCCATTGTCCCGGGCGCGCCGGGACGCTCCATCTCGGTGTCCGCTTTGCGACGCGGCCAGAGGTGGCGGGCGTCGGTCTCGCAGGCACGCTGCTGCAGGACGTACTCGGCGTTGTGGTCGTCAAAGATGAGGCGCGGGCGCTGCTGCCTTCCCCGGCGCTCCGCCACGTGGAAAAGGTACTGGGCCAACTCGATGCCCTCCACCTGCACCACGTCGGGGTCCTCGCGTTCCAGCGTCGCGTCCAGGGCCGCGCGAAACCCGATCGAAGGCAGCCGTTGGGCCATGTCGGGCAGCCCCGAGAAAAAGAGGCCCGCCAGCCGCTGCCGCGTGGTGCGCTGCGGGGCCGGCACCACCTGCACGTTGCGGCACACCTGGCTGAGGGGCGTGTCCTGGCATAGCTGTGGGTCGCCGAAAGACAGGAGGTGCACCTCGTGGCGCCGCGCCAGACCGGCGATGAGGTTGTAGTTGCGAATGGTGGTTCCCTGGTGGGGGGGATATGGGAACTGCGGTGTCAGGATAAGAACTCTGGCGGCTTCGTTGCGCGTCATGGCTCCCGTCTACTCTTTGATGACCAGCCGGTAGATCTCTTTCGTCTCCCGGGCGGCACGGTCCCAAGAGAAACGCTGCGCCTGGCTCAGGCCCTTTTCACGCATTTCTTCCCGGAGCTGGTCATCGTTGAGAACGCGCCAGATGTTCACCGTCAGCTCGTCCACGTCGTGGGGGTCGACGAGCAAGCCCGCGTCGCCCACGACTTCGGGCAAGGAGGCCACGTTCGAGACCACGACGGGCAGGCCGCAGGCCATGGCCTCGAGGGGCGGCAGGCCAAAACCCTCGTAAAAGGCCGGGTGGGCCAGGAGCTCCGCGGCATTGTAGAGATAGAGCAGTTCCTCGCTGGAAACCCGCCCCACAAAATGCACCCGGCTGTCGAGCTTGAACTCCTCGACGGAGGCAAAGGCATCTTCAAAGAGCCAACCCTTGCCGCCTGCCAGGATGAGGTGCACGTCCTCTTTGTAACATTCCTGGAGTTGCCAGATGGCGCGCATGAGCGTGGGCACGTTCTTCCGCGGCTCGATGGTGCTGACAAAGAGCACAAAGGGTGCGTCGACCCCGTAGCGCACGCGCACCTCTTCGGCCGCTTCCTTGCGGTCGATGGGACGAAAGATAGGATTGGCGGCCTCGTGCACGACGGTGATCTTGTCCTGGGGCACGCCCAGGTGCTGGATCGTGTCGCGCCGCGTGCTTTCCGACACGGCAATGATGTGGTCGGTCCAGCGGACGGCCTGGTCGATGTGGCCGTAGTAGCGGGCGCTTTCCTTGGTCAAGAAATGGGGGTAGAGGAGAAAGGCCAGGTCGTGGACGGTGATGACCGACCGGCAGCTCGGCCGGTGGGGTGGGATAAAGTCCGGGCTGTGTAACACGTCCAGGCCAAGGCGCATTAACTCGACGTTCATGGAATAGCGTTCCAGGCGGTGGTGGCTGGGGGTCCAGAGAGATACCCTGCGGAAATTGGGCTGGTGGAGGATGTTCGTCTCGTCCTTGCGGCTCTGAAGAAGAACGTATTCGTTTTCCCGGTCGATCCTCGACAGGCCGTTGACGAGGTGTAGGATGTATTGCCCGATTCCGGCCTGGCTGTAGTAGACCAACCGCGCGTCTATTCCAATGCGCATGCCGTCTCCATTCTCGGGGCTATCAAAAAAAAGAACCCTCCATCGCCGGAACTCGCAGGATGGAGGGCAACCCTGACCCTTTTCCTGCTCGTACTATACCATCGTTGCCTTGCAGCGTCAAATTCTGCTGCTCATCAGCCCTGCTTCCATCTCCAGCATGTGTTGCTTCAGGGCCAGGCCGCCGCCAAAGCCGGTCAGCCGGCCGTCGTGACCGACCACCCGGTGGCAGGGCACGATCACCGGCCAGGGGTTGCGGGCCATGGCCTGGCCGACAGCCCGGGCCGAGCCGGCGTGCCCGGCGAGGCGGGCCAACTGGCCGTAGGTGCGCGTCTCGCCGCGGGGGATCGCCCGCGTCAGCGCCCACACCTGCCGCTGGAAGGCGGTGCCCAGGCTCGGGTCCAGTGGCTCGTCAAAGCGGACGCCCTCGCCCAGGAAATATCGCCGCAGCCTGTCTGCCAGGCCGTGGACGTCCAGGCCGGGCGGTGCCTGGGGCGCGGGCCCGCTCGTCTCCGGCAGGCGCCGCAATGCCGCCGCTTCGTCGGGCTCGGGCAGGTTGATGGCCACCAGGCCTTCTTGCGACCAGGCGATGCCCACCCAGCCGGCGGCAGTTTCCACAGCCTTGACTCCGATGCTCTTCTTACTCACCATCTTCTTGCTCCGTTCGAACCGCGCCCTCGGCGTTGTCAACGGCAGCCGGCTCCAGCATGGCCTGGGGCTCGCCCTTTCGGTTCCAGAAGACGTGGCGCAGGACCAGGAGAATGCCGGCCGCGGCCATCATGCCCAGGGCGATCCACTGTGCCGCCGCCAGCTCGCCCACCGTCCAGGCGTCGGGCCGGAACATCTCGATGAAAAAGCGACCCAGGGGATAGAGGATCAGGTAGCCGAGCATGACGTCCCCGTTGCGCAGGCGATGGGGCAGGCGGGCGTGGACGGTGTACAGGATCAGGAAGACCAGCAGGCACCACAGGGACTCGTACAGGAAGGTGGGATGAAAGCGGGTCTCATAGGTGGTGCCGGGCGGCAGCGGCTGGTGTGGAAGCTCGGGATTGATCCGGAGCCCATACCAGTCCGAGCCCGTGGGCGGGCCGTACAGCTCCTGGTTGATAAAGTTCCCCCAGCGCCCCACAAATTGACCGAAGGCCAGGCCCGGCGCCCCGGCGTCCAGCCAGAAGAGGGGGTTCAAGCGCTGCCAGACGGAGTAGATGACGACGCCCAACATCCCCCCCACGATGGCCCC
>JAAYZQ010000023.1 GCA_012514775.1 Anaerolineaceae bacterium | reverse complement strand
GGCGGTGGGCGAGAAGGTGCAGGCGCTGTTCGACTACCATCCGGGGCGCAGCGTGGGCGAGGCGGCGCCGGTGCAGGAATTCCGGGAGGACGAGCTGACCACCCTCGGCGAGAGGCCGCGGTAGGGGAGCAAAGCATGAGTGAGAACGGGAAACAACCAGCGGCGCTGATCATCGGCGCCGGCATCGCCGGTATGCAGGCCGCCCTGGACATTGCCGACGCCGGCTTTCACGTCTATCTCGTGGAGCGGGACCCGAGCATCGGCGGTCACATGGCGCAGCTCGACAAGACCTTTCCGACCCTGGACTGTTCGGCGTGTATCATGACCCCCAAGATGGTCGACGTGGCCCGCCACCCCAACATCGAGATGCTGACCTATTCCGAGGTAGAGTGGGTCCAGGGCGAGGCCGGGCACTTTCGGGCCAGGATCCGCAAGAAGGCCCGCAGCGTCGACGCCAACAAATGCACGGGCTGCGGCATCTGCACCAAGCAGTGCCCCATTCGCAACGCGGTTTACCTGCCTGGCCCTGAACCAGTGGAGGTGTAGCCATGGTTGAGACGAGCATGCTCGATGCCATCCTGGATCGGTACGGCCACGACCCGGCCAACATCATCTCGATCCTGCAGGACCTTCAGACGGAGGTCCACTGGCTGCCGGAAGAGGACCTGCGCTACATCGCGGCCAGGCTCGAGATTCCGCTGTCGAAAATGATGGCGCTGACGACCTTTTACAAGGCCTTCAGCCTCAAGCCAAGGGGCAGGCACATTGCCCTGGTCTGTTTGGGCACCGCCTGCCACGTGCGCGGCGCGGAGCGTATCGTCGGGGCCGTCGAGCGCGAGCTGGGCATCTCGGCAGGCGGCACGGACGACGATCTGCAGTGGACGCTGGAAACGGTGGGCTGCCTGGGCGCCTGTGCCCTGGGCCCCATTGTGGTTGTGGACGGCGAGTATCATGGCCAGATGACTTCTGCCAAGGCGTCGCGCCTGATTCAGAAGATCAAGAAGGCGGATGGCAATGGCAGTGGCAATGGATCGGAGGCTAGCTGAGGTGGTAGGCCGATGAGTCAGCAAGCGCAACGAATTTCGAGCCCGGAGGATCTGGCCCGGCTGCGCGAGGGATTGCAGAGCCGCCGCGATCCGCAGAAACCGTGCATCACCATCTGTTCCGGCACCGGGTGCCAGGCGAGCGGCTGCCAGGTCATTACCGATGCCTTCCGGCTGGAGCTGGAGCGCCGGGGCCTGGGCGACAAGGTCGATATCCTGACGACCGGCTGCCACGGTTTCTGCGAGCGCGGCCCGGTGATCGTGCTCAAGCCCCAGGGCATCTTTTACCAGCAGATGAAGATCGGCGACGTGGCCGAAGTCGTCGAGGAGACCATCGTCAACGGACGGATCGTCGAGCGGCTGTTGTACGAGGACCCTCAAACCGGGTCCAAGATCGTCCACGAGCACGACGTGCCCTTTTACAAGCTGCAGCAGCGCGAGATCCTCTACATGAACGGCCTCATCGACCCGACCAGCATCGAGGATTACATTGCCGTGGGCGGCTACAGCGCGCTGGTCAAGGCGCTCTTTGAGATGACGCCCGACGAGGTCACCGACGCCGTCAAGCGCTCGGGCCTGCGGGGGCGAGGCGGGGCCGGGTTTCCGGCGGGCCTCAAGTGGCAGAGTTGCCGCGATGCCCCGGGTGATATAAAGTACGTCATCTGCAACGCCGACGAGGGCGACCCCGGCGCCTACATGGACCGCAGCACCATGGAGGGCAATCCTCACAGCGTGTTGGAGGGCATGATCATCGGCGCCTATGCCATCGGCGACTGCCACCAGGGCTATATCTATGTGCGCAACGAATACCCCCTGGCCGTCCAGAACGCGGGCCTGGCCATGGAAGCGGCGAGGGCCTACGGGCTGCTGGGCAAGAAAATTGCCGGCTCTGGCTTTGATTTCGACGTCGAGATCCGGCGGGGCGGCGGCGCCTTTGTGTGTGGCGAGTCGAGCGCGCTGATGCAGTCGCTGCAGGGCAACGTCGGCGAGCCGCAGGCCAAGTACGTGCGCTCGGTGGAGCGGGGCCTGTGGGAGCGGCCGACGATCCTCAACAACGTGGAAACCTGGGCCAACGTGCCCCTCGTCGTCCGTAAGGGCTGGGAGTGGTACACCGGCATCGGCACCGAGGGCAGCAAGGGCACCAAGATCTTTTCGCTCGTGGGCAAGATCAACAACACCGGCCTGGTAGAAGTGCCCATGGGCGTGTCTTTGCGCACGATCATCTTTGACATCGGCGGCGGCATCCTGGGCGGAAAAAAGTTCAAGGCCGTGCAGACCGGGGGGCCGTCGGGGGGCTGCCTGCCCGAGGAGATGCTGGACCTGTGCGTCGACTTTGACGAGCTGACCAAGGTGGGCTCCATGATGGGCTCGGGCGGCATGATCGTCATGGACGAGGGCACCTGCATGGTGGACATTGCCCGCTACTTTCTCGATTTCCTCAAAGAAGAGTCGTGCGGCAAGTGCGTCCCCTGTCGCGAAGGCATTGCCCGCTGCCTGGAGATCCTCAACCGGATCTCGGCGGGCAAGGGCCGGCCCGAGGACCTGGACCTCCTGGAAGAGCTGGCGCAGACCATCCGGGACTTTTCTCTGTGCGCCCTGGGCCAATCGGCGCCCAACCCTGTGCTCTCGACCCTCAAGTATTTTCGGGACGAGTACGAGGCCCACATTTACGAGAAGCGCTGCCCGGCGGGGGTGTGCAAGCCTCTCATCGAATACTGGATTGACCCCGAGGTGTGCACCGGCTGCGGGGCCTGCGTCCGCGCCTGCCCCCAGGAGACCATCGCCGGCGAGAAGAAGGCGGCCCACGTGATCAATGTTATGAAGTGCATCAAGTGTGGTGCCTGCTACGACGTCTGCCGCTTCCAGGCGATCGTGATCCGCTCCGGTGAGGCCCAACCGGTGCCGGCTGTGGAGGCGAACTGATGAGCGAGTTGATCAAGGTCAGGATAGACGGCAAGGAAACGACCGTGGAGAAGGACACCACGATCCTCCAGGCCGCCACCGCCCTGGGCATCGAGATCCCCACCCTATGCCACCACCCGGCCCTGGAGCCCTACGGCTCTTGCCGCCTGTGCACCGTGGAGATCACGGAGCGAGGCCGCTCGCGGCTGGTGACCTCGTGCAACTATCCCATCCGCGGCGAGATCGAGGTCCAGACGGCCTCGGAGCGCGTGCTCCGCGGCCGCAAGATGATCGTCGAGCTGCTGTGGGCCCGCTGCCCCGACGCGCCGCTCTTCCAGGAGCTTGGGGCGCGCTATGGCATCGAGAAGCCGCGCTTCGAGCCCCGCGAGGGCGAGCTCTGCTACCTGTGCGGCCTCTGCGTCCGCATTTGCAACGAGGTCGTCGGCGCCCGGGCCATCAGTTTCATCAGCCGGGGCATCGAGCGCGAGGTGGGCACGCCCTTTTACAAGATATCGGAGGCGTGCATCGCCTGTGGCGCCTGCGAGTTCGTCTGCCCCACCGGCGCCATCAAGGTCGGCGACGTGACCGACAAGGAGCCACGGCCGCTGCTCCTCGATTTCGACATGGGCCTGAGGGGCCGGGGCAACATCTTTATCCCCTTCCCCCAGGCCGTGCCCAACGTGCCGGTCATCGACCGGGAGCACTGCCTCCACTTCCAGGCGGACACCTGCGGCGTCTGCCAGGTGGTGTGCCCGCCGGGGGCCATCGACTACGAGCAGGAGGACGAGTTCATCGACGTGGACGTCGGCGCCGTGGTCGTCGCCACGGGCTTTGACCCCTTTGACGCCCACGACAAGCCCGAGTTCGGCTACGGCCGGTACCGGAACGTCATCACCGGGCTCGAGTTCGAGCGCCTCGCTTCGGCGTCGGGGCCCACGGCCGGCAAGATCAAGCTCAACGGCGTCGAGCCCAAAGAGGTGGTCTTTATTCACTGCGTGGGCTCTCGCGACAAACAGGTGGGCCGCGAGTATTGCTCGCGCATCTGCTGCATGTACACGGCCAAGCAGGCCCACCTGGCCCACGACAAGATCGAGGGCGTCAAGGTGACGGTGTTCTACATGGACGTCCGCGCCTTTGGCAAGGGCTTCGAGGAGTTCTACGACCGGGTGCGGGCTGAGGGCATCACCTATCGCCGAGGCAACCCCTCGGAGATATTCAAGCACGGCGACAAGCTCATCGTCCGCGCCGAGGACACGCTCCTGGGCAAGACTATAGAGGTGCCCGCCGACCTGGTGGTCCTGGCCACGGGCGTCGAGCCCCGGCACGACGCCGGCGAGGTGGCGGCCAAGCTGGGCCTGGAGATGTCGGAGGACGGCTTCTTTGCCGAAGAGCACCCCGAGCTGCGCCCCGTGAATACCCGCCGCCCGGGCGTCTTCCTGGCCGGCACCTGCCAGGCGCCCAAGGACATCCCCGACACGGTGTCCCAGGCCAAGGCGGCGGCCGCCGGCGCCATCGTGGAGCTGTCGAGGCTGCGGAGAGAGAGCGGGGCGTAGGAAAGTGGGACGTGTGCAATGAGCGACGAGAGCGCCAATCATAGGGCCTGGCCCGCTGGCCACGGCGATTACGGCAAGGGGGTAGGATGAAAGTCAACACCCGGGATTTCGCGAAGGAATACACCCTTCTGGAGTGCATCCAGTGTGGGCGCTGCACCGGCGGCTGCCCGGTGTCCATGAAGACGGCCCTCAACATCCGCAGCATTATCTATGAGGTGCTGGTGGAAGACCAGATCGACCCCAGCATCATGGCCGTCCTGTGGGACTGCACCAACTGCCTGACCTGCACCATTCGCTGCCCCAAGGACATCAAGCCGGCGGACGTCATCATCGGGCTGCGCGGCTACATCGTCGGCGAGGGCAAGGGGGTGCCGCCGCGCGTCCGCGATGCGCTCATGAGCGCCTTCACCCGGGGCAACACCCTGGGCTTTGCCACCGAGGGCCGCGACGGCTGGACCGAGGGCCTCGATTTCGAGGTGGCCAACGTCCTGGACGCGGGCGAGACGGACCTGCTCTTCTACGTCGGCTGCACGCCGGCCTACGACCCCCGCATCCAGCCCGTGACCCGCGCCCTGGCCCGCGTCTTTCAGCAAGCGGGCATCGAGTTCGGCACCATGGGCATCGACGAGCAGTGCTGCGGCAACGAAATCCGGCGCATCGGCGAGGCCGAGGGCTTTGCCGACATGGTCGCCGGCGCCCACGAGATGTTTGCCGAGTTCCAGGCGCAGCGCATGGTGGCCGTCTCGCCCCACTGCTTTAACGCCTTCCACAACGAGTACGGCCAGATGCCCTTCCCTGTGCAGCACTATACTCAGCTCGTGGCCGAGCTCCTCGACGGCGGCAAGCTCGCGCTGCGCCGCGACGTGGGCAAGAAGGTCACCTACCACGACCCCTGCTTCCTGGGCAAGCACAACCAGATCTATGACGAGCCGCGCCACATCCTGCGGGCCATCCCGGGGCTCGAGTTCCAGGACCTGGACCGCAGCCGCGAGCGGAGCGTGTGCTGCGAGGGCGGCGGCGGGCGCATGTGGGCCGAGGGCACCAACCTCGAGGAGCGCCTGGCCCATCAGCGGGTGCGGGATGCCGTGGCCCTGGGCGCCGACGTCCTGGCCGTGGCCTGCCCCTTCTGCCTGCTGACCCTGGAGGACGCCGTCAAGATCCTGGGGCTGGACGACCAGATCCAGGTCATGGATATCATGGAGCTGGTGGCGGAGGCGATGTGACGCCGTCCCGTCCGCTGTCCTTCTGGCCGGAGCGAGGCCCGATGCTTCGCTTAGCAGGACAGGGGTCCGGCCCGCTCAGCATGAGGGGCTGAGGACGCGTTACGGATAGCCGGTACGCAGAGAGAGCGAGGAGAGACTATGGCATCCAGAATCGGCGTGTACGTCTGCCACTGCGGCATCAACATCGCCGCCACGGTGGACTCGCAGGCTGTGGCCGAATACGCCAGCACCCTGCCTGGCGTGGTCGTGTCCCGCGATTATATGTACATGTGCTCTGACCCCGGCCAGGAGATGATCAAGCAGGACATTCGCGATTACGGCCTGACCCGCGTTGTGGTTGCCTCGTGCTCGCCGCGAATGCACGAGGCCACCTTTCGCACGGTCATCGAAGAGGTTGGCGTCAACCCCTATTATTTCGAGATGGCCAACATCCGCGAGCAGGTGTCGTGGGTTCATCCCAATCGTGCCATCGGCACCCAGAAGGCCAAGGAGCTTGTGGCCGGCACGGTGGCCAAGGCCGCCCTGCTGGAGCCCCTGGCCGAGCGCGAGGTGGGCGTCATCCCTGCCGCCCTGGTCATCGGCGGGGGCATCGCCGGCCTGGAGGCCGCCCTGGACATTGCCGACGCCGGCTACAAGGCCACCCTCGTCGAGCGCCAGCCCAGCCTGGGCGGGCGCATGGCCCAGCTCAACAGGACCTTTCCTCGCATGGAAGACGCCGGCGCCCTGGTCCTCTCCGAAATAGAGCGCGCCGCCCGCCATCCCAACGTCGAGATCCTGGCCTACAGCGAGCTGGTCGGCATCGACGGCTACATCGGCAACTTTGAGGCCACGGTACGCCTCAAGCCCCGCTACGTGGACGCGACCAAGTGCACGGCCTGCCAAAAGTGCGCCGAGGCATGCCTCCTGTCGGGCCAGATCGCCGACGAGTTCCAGATGGGCCTGGGCCGTCGGGCGGCCATTTACAGGCAGTACCCCCAGGCCCTGCCCGCCACCTACACGGTCGATCCCGACCACTGCCTGCGGCTGGCCGGCGCCCCCGAGCCCGCCGCGGAGGGGGCCGCCACCCTCTGCCGCGAGAGCCCGCCCTGCGCCGCTGCCTGCCCCGAGGGCGCCGTCGATTTCGGCCAGGTGCCCGAGGAGCGCAGCGTCAAGGTGGGGGCCATCGTCGTCGCCACGGGCTACGATCCCTTTAACCCGGCGCGCAAGCCCGAGCTGGGCTACGACCAGTATCCGGGCGTCATCTCCTCGCTAGAGTTCGAGCGGCTGGCGGCCGGGAACGGCCCCACGGGCGGCCAGATTGTCATTCCCGGGACGCAGGTGAAGCCCGAGCACGTGGTCTTTGTCCACTGCGTGGGCTCTCGCGACAAGCAGGTGGGCAACGAGTATTGCTCGCGGGTGTGCTGCATGTACACCGCCAAGCAGGCCAACGTCGTCCTGGATCAACTGCCCGACGCCCGGGTGACCGTCTTTTACATGGACGTGCGGGCCTTTACCAAGGGCGGCGAGGAGTTTTATGACCGGGCCCGGGCGCGGGGCGTGCGCTACCGGCGGGGCAACCCTTCCGAGATCTTTCGGCGGGGTGACAAGCTGGTGATCCGCGCCGAAGACACGCTCCTGCGGCGCGCCATCGAGGTCGAGGCCGACATGGTGGTCCTGGCCGTGGGCCTGGAGCCGGGCAGCGGCGGCCAGGAGATGTCCAAGATGCTCAAACTGTCGTGCACGGGCGACCGGTTCCTGGCCGAGGCCCACCCCAAGCTGCGGCCCGTGGACACGACGAGCGACGGCGTCTTCCTGGCGGGCACCTGCCAGGGCCCCAAGGACATTCCCGACACCGTGGCCCAGGCCAAGGCGGCCGCCTCGTCGGCCCTCATCCCCCTCAGCAATGGCAAGGCCACGGTGGAGGCCATCGTCAGCTCGGTGAACAGCGACCTGTGCGTCGGCTGCGGCCTGTGCGAGGCGGCCTGCGCCTATGGCGCCTTGAGCATGCACGCCTGGCGGGGGATCATGACCATCAACGAGGTGCTGTGCAAGGGCTGCGGCACCTGCTCGGTGGCCTGCCCGTCCAAGGCCATCACGCTGGGCCATTTTACCCAGAAGCAGACGCTGGCCATGCTGGACGCGATGTTGGGCTAGCCTGCCGACCCGTGAACCGGAGGGCAACCGCGGGGGTTGCCCCCACGAGAGGATTCAACAGAACGACTCAGTTTCGAGGAGGGAGCATGAACTCAATCGTCTTACTGAAAGAGGTGCCGGACACCGAGACGCGCATCGAGGTCCGGGGGGGCGCCGTCGTCGAGGAGGGGATCCAGTACGTCGTCAACCCCTACGACGAATTTGCCCTGGAAGAGGCCCTCAAGTGGCAGGAGCAGCACGGCGGCAAGGTGACCCTGCTGAGCCTGGGACCGGAGCGGGCCCGGGAGAGCATCCTCAAGGGCCTTGCCATGGGCGCCGACGAGGTCTACCACCTGTCGGCCGCCGAGTTCCAGGATGGCGACGCCTACGCGACGGCCAGGGCCCTGGCGGCCGCCGTCCAGAAGTTGGGAGACTATGACGCCATCTTTTGCGGCAAGCAGGCCGTGGACGACGACAACCACGCCGTCGGCGTCATGGTGGCCGAGCTCCTGGACCTGCCTCACGTCTCTGTGGTCAGCAAGCTGGACCTGAACCCCGACGCCAGGACGGGCCGGGCCGAGCGGGACATCGAGGGCGGCAAAGAGGTGGTCGAGTTCCCCCTGCCGGCGGTCATCACCGCCCAGAAGGGCCTCAATGAGCCCCGCTACCCATCCTTCCGCGGCATCCGCCAGGCGCGGAGCAAGCCCTTCAACGAGTGGACCCTGGCCGACGTGGGCCTGGGCGCGGGCGACGTGGGCGCCGCCGGCTCGCGGCTGGAGGTGGTGGACATCCTGCCGCCGCCCGAGCGTGCCCCGGGCCGCATCGTCCCCGGCGAGCCGGCCGAAGCGGCCAAAGAGGTCGTGCGCTTGCTGCGCGTCGAAGCAAAGGTCATCTAGGAGGCGGATGATGGGAAACAATGTCCTGGTATTTGCGGAACAGCGGGACGGCGTCCTGAAAAAGGTCGCCTTCGAGATGTTGACTGCCGGCGCCGAGCTGGCCGGCCAGTTGGGCGGCCAGGTGGAGGCCGTGCTCCTGGGCTCCGGGCTGGACGGCCTGCCCGACACGTTGGCCCAGTACGGCGCAACGAAAGTGTACGTGGCCGACGACCCGGCTTTGCAGCCCTACGCCAGCGAGCCCTATGCTGCCACCCTGGGCCAGATCATCGCCCAGGCCGAGCCGGCCATCCTGCTCATCGGCGCTACGGCGATGGGCAAGGACCTGGCCCCGCGCCTGGCGGCCCGCCTGGGCGCCGGCCTGGCGACCGAGTGCACCGCCCTGGAGATCGACGGCGGCCGGCTGCTGGCCACGCGCCCCTTCTTTGCCGGCAAGGCTTTGGCCCGCGTCAAGCTTAACGGCGATCCCCAGATCGCCAGCGTGCGGCCCAACGTCCTGCCGGCCCGGGAGCCGAACCCCGGCTCGACGGCCAACGTGCAGCCCGTGGCGGCCGTGGCCGACAACGTGCGCGCCCGCGTGGTCGACATCCTGGGCGCGGCCGAGGGCGAGATCGACGTCGCCGAGGCCGACATCATCGTCTCGGGCGGCCGCGGCGTGGGCGGGCCCGAGGGCTTTGCCCCCCTCCGCAGCCTGGCCAAGACGCTGGGCGCGGCCGTGGGAGCCTCCCGCGCCGCCGTCGACGCCGGCTGGATCCCCCACGCGCACCAGGTGGGCCAGACGGGCAAGACGGTGACGCCCAACCTGTACATCGCCTGCGGCGTGTCGGGCGCCATCCAGCACCTGGCGGGCATGAAGACGGCCAAGGTCATCGTGGCCGTCAACAAGGATCCCGAGGCACCCATCTTCAAGCTGGCCAACTATGGCATCGTCGGCGACCTGTTCGAGGTGCTGCCGGCCCTGGAAAAAGAGTTCGAGGCGCTCCTGGCAGAGTAGAAGCGCTTCCCGCCGAGCGCGTTTCCAACGCGTTTTCGGCCCGGCCGTCTGCCGGTTGGCAAAACTGCGACGCACCCGCAAATCGCGGGTGCGTCGCTTGTGTCAACTCCTGAACTGACACCAGGGTGAGAGCTATACGCTCTACGCCCAAACGTCTGCGGGTTTCACCTAAACCAAAGCCAAGGCGAATTCTACACCAGGTGCGTCGCACCAACGGCAGGTGCAACGCACCGGGATGCAGGTTTCATTTGGTAGCAGTTTAGTACGTCCCCAGCCACATCAGGAAGAAGAACAGCAGATCCTCGCCCACATCCCAGCTCTGGGCGATCATCTCTTCGTTGGCGACGATGGCGCCCAGCTCCTTGCGTTTCTCTTCCCAGGGGATGGTAAAGGTCGCTTGCTGTTGAGCCTGCTCAGTCCTTGTCTTCTCAGGCATGATACACCCCATACTCTTTTACAAACTTGGTCACTGCGTGCAGGTTCTCGGGACGGGCATCGTTCGGCGAAAGGAGCGCCTTGCCTCCGCCGAGGATAAAGCCCCCGCCGGGTGCGCAAGCGTCGATGACGGCTTTGGCCTGGGCTACACACTCGTCTGGCGTCCCATAGCCCAACAGGTCCACGTCGAGGCCGCCCACCAGGCAGATCGTGTCGCCGATGGCCTTCTTGGCCTCGACGAGCTTGCGCTCCAGCATGCCCACCACGTGCCCCTTGGGCAACTGCGCCAGGAACGGAAAGTGCGGCTCCCAGTCGCCTTCCAGGAAGAGCAGGCACTTGTAGCCCATCCCTGCCAGGTCGTTGATCAGACGGCTGAACGTTGGGCAGTAAAAGCGCTCAAAGTCTTTTGGCCGCAGGTAGGTGGGCACGTGCAGCGGTAGGAACACCAGCGGGAACGGCGCGGGCGGCCCGCCAAAACTGGCCGTGGCCATGCGCAGCGTCAGGGGGTACATGGCCTCGCAGGCGGCAACCACCTCATCCGGGCGGCGCTTGATGTCCAACATGATGCCCTGGAAGCCGCGATAGTGGTCCGACAGAAAGTCCATGGCCGGGTCCGAGATCCCTGCCAACAGCGGCGGCGACCCATACTGCGCCTGGAACCGGGCAAAGGCCGCGCCCATCGTCGCCAGGTACATGCCGAAAGACAGGGCTCCCTTGGCCAGCGCCGCCGCGTTGCGCGGCCACGGTTTTCCCAGCTCCCGCGACCGTTTGGGCATCATCTCCTCAAAGATAAAGCGCATCGGGTCGGCGATAAACTTGGGATAGTCCTCCACCTCCATGGGAGAGCGGTCCTGCCACTGGTACGCCGAGTCGGGGTCCAGGTCCGCGCCCGACATCAGATACTGCGTCTGGCCAACCGCCGTAAACACCGGCGCCGGCCAGATGCCGAGGGGCGGCCAGAACGCATCCCACTGGAACTCCTGGATCACCTTCTCCGTAGCGGCGATGAGCTTCTGGTAGTCGAAGGCGATCTCTTGCACCGTGTACCCGGCAAAGCTCGCGATCCAGGTCTCGGTGCCGAAAAACACGGGCACCCGGTCGGGCTCCTGCAGCGAGATCGTCGTGTTCAGCCGGGCCAGGCGCTCTTGAAGCAATTTCTGCGGTGCCTCAGCCATGTCACACCCCCGCCCATTGTTTGCAGATGGCCACGCCTTCGGCGGCGTTGTTCGTCCAGCCATCCGATCCGACCACGTCGTGGATATATCCGCTCACCGGATTGCCGCCGAGGATCACCTTCACCTGGTCGCGGAGCCCTGCCTCGCGAATGGCCTCCACGGTGGCCTTCATCGCGTCCAGCGACAGCGTCAGCAGCCCGCTCAGCCCCACGATCAGTGGCTGGTGCTCCTGGATGGCCTTCACAAAGCGCGCCGGCGGCACGTCGATGCCCAGGTCCACCACTTCGAACCCGGCGGCGGTCAGCATCACCGCGACCAGGTTCTTGCCGATGTCGTGCAGATCGCCACGCACCGTGCCCAGGACGACCCGTCCCAGGGACCCCTGGTCCTCGGTCTTTAGGGCTGCGGTCAGCCGGGGCATGGCTTGCTTTACTATCTCGGCGGCAAAGATCATCTCTGCCAGGAAATAGTCGCCTTCCTGAAAGCGGCGACCCACCTCGTCCATGCCGGCCTGGATCGCCCCGATGGCATCGCGCGCCGCCTCGGGCGATTCCGCCACGATGGCGTCCACGAGCTCGAGGGCCTTGTCCTCCTCCATCTCGGCCAGCGCCGCCGCCAACTGCTCGATTCTTGGTTCCTGCTTCATGGATTCCCTCTCTTCTTGGCACATGGTCTGTTTCCCCGGTTGGTCGTCGTGCTTGGCCTTCACTCGTCAGTGCAACGGTATCACCTCCTCCCCGGGCATAGGGATTTGTCCAATGTACTCCCGAAGACCAAAATGCCGGCCTTCCAGCGGGTGCTCGCAGGGCAAGGCCGGCATCGTGAAACGATGGGCGAAACTGGATGCTTGGATGAAGGGACGACGGTGAGCGTCGCCAGGTGTACGGCTGTCCGGCAGTGCCTCATAAGTTGACAACACCCGGCATGGCTATGCCGTCCCCGGGCACGTTCCCGGGTTTGGTGCGGACCGGTTTTACGAGATGGCGGGCAAGCGACGCGATCATACCACAGGTGCCGGCCCCTGTCAACGGCGTCTCATGGATCACGCACGGTCCGGCCCAAGCTCGACGCAATATTAAATTTTGCCGCCATACCGAAAAACCCTTGCCAGGTTAGAACTTTTGTGCTATACTGTGTTTGTGTCATACCGGTATTCGGGATAGGGGCAGGTCTTGCAGCTGCCCAGCGGGGCGACCGCAAGGGGGGGTGGCCGCGACGGTTCGCCCCTACATTGGGGGGGCGGCCGCGAGGGGGGCGACCGCAAGGGTTCGCCCCACCACAAATTGGTACATGACAGGGTGCAAAATGGGCTGTATATTTGAAAGAGATCCCCCGCGCTGGTTGCCACGCCCGCCTTTTGCCTGGCAAGGGTGCCCACAAGCGACCACGGAGGTGCATCGATGAAGACGAGCCAGGACATCCTGCGGCGCCAGGAAAACGCTGCCCGGCAAGAGCTGCGCCGGCTGGTGAGCGACCGGCAGGCCGGCCTCCTGGAGGATGCCCGGCGCTGGCGGCCGTGGTGGGGCGACGTGAACCAGATGCACCAGGATGGGGCCGATGTGCGAGGGTGGGTGGCGGCGGGGTTGGCGGGGCCGGACCTCCGGGCCGCGCCCGCGCCCCCACAGCGCAAGGGCCTGGCCAGCCTGCTGGCGGCGCACCTCCCCTGCAGCCTGGACGACTGGCCCGACCTGCGCGACCGCCTCGGCCTGCCGGCGGACGTGCGCCTCGAGTGGCCCGAGGGGCTGTTTTCATGCCTCTCACTGCTGCGAGGGGGATCGGGTCGCCGCCCGGTGGGCCGGCCTCCTGGAGGATACCCGGCGCCGGCAGCCCTGGTAGGGCGCTCCTCAGGTTATCGAACGTCCAGGCCGAGGGCCGAGACAAACTCCCTGGGTGTGATCATTTTGATCCCTTCGTACGCTTCCAGGTCCAACAGATCCCGGTCGCCGCTCACCAGGTAGTCGACCTTGCCGAGCAGAGCTGCAGCCAGCAGCGGGTCATCCTTGGGATCGCGGGTCGCACCCGCCAGATCGAGCTCTCCTTCCACGATCTCTGCCTCGGACAGCACCGCGGCCAGGATGGCGTCCAACTCGGGCCCGGTCAATGTCAGGTGACCGGAGATTCGTGGGTAGGATAGGACGTGGTTCAGTTCCTGGACCTGATACAGTGAGCTGACCAGGATGTAGCTGCCTTCGAGCCAGGCATCCAGGAGCTGGCGGGGCGGGCCGGCACGGCCAATGAGCCCGCTCACCAGCACATTCGTGTCGAGCACGACCCTAAGCGGCATCTCGTGCCTGGCGGTAGAACTCGGCTCGTGCCTCCTCAATCAGCGCGTCCAACTCTTCGGGCGCCAGCTCTTCGCCCCGCTGCCGGATTTCGGCCAGGGTCTCTCGCAGCGAGCCTGCCGCTTGCTGCCGCTTGACAGCCTGCAGCAGACGGAAATCTGCCAGGTTAATAATTGCCGCGGTAGGCTCGCCGTGCTTTTCCACCAGGTACTGGCTTTGCCCGTAGCCTACCTCGTTGAGCACCCGCTTGATCTCGGTCCGCAGCTCGGACGTCTTGATCCTCTTGAGCATCGGTTCTCCTATGCAAAGTGTACAAAATGTAATATCTGAGAAGATTGTAACATAGAATCGGATTGTGGTCAAGGGGAACCTGGTATCAGCCAGACCTTGGGTGTGCAATCCAAGAGGTACCCTGCGATCCATTCCAATCTTCGGTCATTGCTACTGTACCTCGTTCAGCATGAGAGGCAGGTAGGCATATTGCGGCCAAGGATTTTCAACTCTGAAGCTGAAGGTGGGTGGTGTGGCGGCGGAGCGGTGTGGCCCTGCCCTGCCGCAAGAGCGCAAAAGGACAAGCCGGGGGAGCGCCCATCGGGACGCTCCCCCGGCGCCTGCTTCGTCGGGATCTAGCCGGTTCTCAAGACCATCGGCAAGTAGATCCGGTGCGTTGCCTCCACGGTGACGACCGCCTGGGCCGTGTTGTTCGAAACGTCGAATTCCACGTCCTGCTCGGGGTCGTCGCTGCCGATCTCGACCGTGTTCACCAGCACGTCGCCGTTCGATGCGGCCGGGTCGATCTCGACCACCACGTCAAAGAACCAGATCTCGCCGGGGGTCAGGTCCTTCCAGGCCCAGGTGACCGTGTTGCCGTCCACCGACTCGGGAACCCACGGCTGGCTGGGGTCCCACGGCGCCGTGGCGGTGACGAACGTCGTGGCCGCCGGCAGCGTCTCGGTCAGGTGCGTGCCCGCGGCGGTGCCCCACGGCCCGCCCTGGTTGGCGTTGCCAAGCTCAACCGTGAACGTGATGATGCCGCCGGGGACCGGCTGCCCGCCGGTCAGTTCCTTCTTCACGTACAGGTCCGGGCCGCTGTAGGCGACCTCTGTGTCCTCGTTGTCGCCGGGCGCCACGTCGCCGGCCACCGGTGCCTCGACGGTGTTGGTAAACGCCAATCCCGGCACGCCCACCAGCCCCCCGTCCAGGTCTACCTGGAAAGCCAGGCCGGCACTCCACCCCGGCTCCATCCGCTGGATGGTCCAGACCAGCTCGGTGGCTGACTGGTCCGTCAGCATCACAGGCTGCTGGAACCAGTTCGACCAGTTGCCGTTAAAGGCGGTGCCCGCCGGCAGCACATCGGTCAAGACCACGTCCTCCAGCAAGGTGGTGCCCAGGTTGTGTACCTGGATGTTGTACTCCAGTTGGCCATGCCCGTTCCACTGGTGGGTCTTGTCGACGGTCAGGTTGGGCCCTGGCGGGTTCACCTGCGAGGTGTGGCACGACTGGTTGTCCTGAGGCATGTGGTCGACGTGCGCCATGTCCACGTAGGCACAGTTCTCCAACACCGCACCCGCGGCTGTCGCGGGCGCGATGGCCAGCCGCACCTGCAGGTTCCTCCAGTCGCCCGGCTCCAGGACACCCAGCTCCCACACAGCCATCGTGTTGTCCACGTGGTCCGGCGGGAAGGACACGCTCGTCGATCCCTGGTTCAACCACGCGGCGTCGAACGACGTGCCCGCCGGCAGGACGTCCGTCAGGACAAAGGTTGCCGCTGCGTTTCCGTTGTTTCGCACCCCCACGCTGTATTCTATGCTCCCGCCAGGCACCAGGGTAGCCCACGAAAGGCTCTTGTCAACCGACGCGTTCCGCCACTCGTCACTCACCCACACGTCGTCGCGCTGGGTCCAGTTGTTGTTCGGGTCGGTGTCGGCCGACGTCACAACCTCGGCCGTGTTGGCGAGCTGGGTCTCCACGGCCAGGCCGGGGTTGACGGCCAGCCGGAGGTAGATCTGGTCTCCCCAGTTGCCTGGAACGCTGGGTGTCTGCAGGACGAGCTGGCCGTTGGACGAAACCTCTTCCCACCCATAGCCATTCGCCGACCACCACTCCACCACGGTGGTGCCTGCCGGCAGGGTGTCGGTGAGCTCCACGAGCCCACTGGCCACGGGGCCCTGGTTGCCATAGTCCAGGCGCCACAACATGGTCTCGCCCGCCATGGGGTTCGCCGTCTCCGGGTGCTTGTTGACCCACAGGTCGGGAAACTCGGCCACCACCTGCACGTCGGCCTCGGCGTGGTTGTCGTCGACCTGGTTGTCATAGAGCGCCCACGCGTCGGCCACGTTGTGGATCGTGTCGCCGTCGCCCGCCGTGTGGTCCAGGTAAAGGTAAAAGTCGATCTGCTGCTGAGAGGCCAGCGGACCCAGGTCCCAGATCACCTCGCTGCCGGCAAAGGTGGGCGTCACGCCGCTGCTGTCGCCTGCGTAGCTCGCGTTGGCCGGCAGCGTATCGGTGACGATCACCTGGCTGGCCGCCGCGTCGCCGTCATTTTGCACGCGCAGGTAAAAGACGGCCGCGCCGCCCGGGAATGCCTGGCCGCTGCCCTCGGGCCACTTTTCCAGGCGCAGGTTCGGCGCCGGCTCCTCGAACACGTTCATCACGCGGTGGCCGCCCGGTTCCTGGTACTGTACACTGACGTCGTGCCCGGGCAACAGGTCCCAACCCAGCGCGCCAAAGTCGCAAAAGTAATCGCCGCCGTCGGGGTCGATCCAGAGGTCAAGTCCGGGGCCATCTTGCTCCCAGACGCTGCACGAGAGGCCAATGGGCTCCGGCAGCCAGTTGGCGTACACATTGCCCGCGATGGTGTCATTCCCCACGTTCGGCGTGCCCGTGATCTCGCCCAACTGCACCTCGGCCGTCCGGCCGTTGTCGACGCGGCCGTAGACCCAGTCGCCGGCCGCGATGTCGGGCCTCAAGGGCTTCCACGGGTCGCCGACATTGGTCGAAAAGCCAATGTTTTCCGGCGGCCCCCAGGGGAGCTGCCCTGTCTGCAGCTCGGCCGTGGCCTTGACCGCACCCGATTCGTCGGTTACCGTCAGCCACAGCGTGTGGCCGGCTTCATAGGTGCCCTCCACCCAGTCGTGGCCATAGTTCACGTCGAGGATCAGGTAGGGATCGGGGGGTTGCAGACTCTCGACCTCTCCCGGAGCCTGGGCGGCCAGTGCCTGCGCAGAGCCTGCGACCAGCACGACCAGGGCAGCCAGGGCCAACATGGCGGCGAAGAGTGCCGCCCAACGTCCAATTCGATGGCGCCAATGTGCCATGAACATAAAGTGCTCCTTTCTTTTCCACAGAGAGATGTACTGCGCGAGTCACAGGACGAAGCTTGGCTGGATGCCTCACCTCCTTTCCGGTTATATCCGCCACAACACGCGGGCGGAGTGAGAATGCAGGGACAATTGCACTGAGCCGCAGTGGATGCAAGCGGACTTACAGTCCCTTGCCAACTTGGCCATGGCATTATACAACCGCTGATGCGGAATGTCAACAGCAATGCGTGTTGTCTTTTCGCCGGCAATGGAGTATAATGTTAACCAGGATGACCGAGACTGGAGAGGTGGCTTGAATGAAGGGCAAGGGCAGGAATTGGGCTCTGTTGGTGCTGTGGCTGGTGCTCTTCCTGTCCGCGGGCGCTGCCGGCGGCGCGCAGGGGCAGGCGGCGGCCCACGTCGACGTCCTGGAGATCGAGGGCGCCGTGACGCCCATCATGATCAGCTATATCGAGCGGGGCATCGCCACCGCCGAGGAGGACGGCGCCGAGGCCCTGGTGGTGCTCCTCAACACCCCGGGCGGCCAGACCGACCTCATGAACCGCGTCATCTCGGCCATGCTCGCCTCCGACGTGCCTGTCGTAGTCTATGTCTATCCCCGGGGCGCCTACGCCGCCTCGGCCGGCACCCTCATTACCCTGGCCGGCCACGCCGCGGTCATGGCCCCCGGCACCACCATCGGTGCCGCCAGTCCCGTGGGCTCCCAGGGCGAGGACCTGGGCGAGACCATGGAGGCCAAGGTCAAGGAGGACCTGAAGGCCCAGGCCCGGGGCCTGGCCGCCCGCCGGGGCGACGAGGCCGTCGCCTGGGCCGAGGCCGCCATCGAGGAGGCCCGGGCCGCCACCGCCGAAGAGGCCCTGGAGCTGGGCGTCATCGACCTCGTCGCCGGCAACCTGGACGAGTTGCTGGCCGGCCTGGACGGCCTGGAGGTGGTCGTCAACGACCGGCGGGTGGTCCTGGAGACCGCGGGCGCCGAGGTGCGCGAGCTGCCCATGACCTTTCCCGAGCAGTTCCTGCACATCATCACCAACCCCACCGTGGCCTTTATCCTGCTCACTGTGGGCCTCAACGCCCTCCTGTTCGAGCTGTCGGCCCCCGGCGGATACGTGGCCGGCATCGTGGGCGCCATCTGCCTGGTCCTGGCCTTTTACGCCCTGGGCGTGCTGCCCGTCAACTATGCCGGGCTCATCTTTATCATCCTGGCCTTTGGACTTTTTATCGCCGACGTCAAGGCCGCCACGGGGGGCGTCCTCACCGTGGGGGGCGTCGTCTCCCTCGTCGCCGGGGCCCTCTTGCTCTTTAACTCGCCCCTCTACCGCGTGTCCATCTCGGCCATCGTCGGCGTCGCCCTGGTCACCGGCCTGTTCTTTGCCTTTGCCATGACCAAGGTCATGCAGATCCGCCGCCGGCCGTCCGTCACCGGCACCGAGGGCCTCATCGGGCAGCTTGGCGAGGTCCGCACCGCCCTCGAGCCCGAGGGCACGGTCTTTGTCCGGGGCGAGCTGTGGCAGGCCGAGAGCCTCGAAGGCCCCATCGAGAAGGGAGAGCGCGTCGAGATCGCCGCCGTGCACGGCTTCCGCCTCCAGGTGCGCAGGGCCGCGCCGCTCCCCCAAGAGGTGTAGCAGGGCGGACCGACCCTCACCCCCGGCCCCTCTCCCCACGAGGGAGGGGGAGAGGGGCCGGGAGAGGTCAGCAATTCCCCTCTCCTCGCAGGAGAGGGCCAGGGAGAGGTCGGCAATTTCCCTCTCCTCGCAGGAGAGGGTCAGGGAGAGGTCGGCTCCCCGGCGATGGCCCTGGCCAGCTTGTTGTACGCCTCCGCGCCCTTGTGCCGCCCGGCATACTCCACGATAGCCTGGTTGGCCACCGAAGCCTCGGCGAAGCGGATGCTCTTGTAGATCACCACGTCGAACACCTTGTCGCCAAAGACGGCCCGGATCTCTTCCAGGACCTCGCGAGCGTGGATGGTGCCCGTGGAGTACATGGTGGGCAGGATGCCGGCAAGCTCCAGGGAGGGATTCAGGCGCCCCTTGACCCGCTCGATGGCGTCCAGCAGCAGGCGGATGCCGCGCATGGCAAAGTACTCGCACTGCATGGGGATGAGGACCTCCTGGCTGGCGCACAGGGCGTTGATGGTGAGCAGCCCAAGGCTGGGCGGGCAATCCACCAGGACGAAATCGTACCATTCCAGCAGGGGCTCCAGGATGCGGTGCAGGATGAACTCGCGCCGGATCTCGGCGATGAGCTCCATCTCGGCCGAGGCCAGCTCGATGTTGGCCGGCACCAGGTCCAGGTAGGCCTTGACGGGATAGACGATGCGCCGCAGGGGCATCTCGGGGTCGATCATGGCCTGGTAGATGGTCGACTCCAGGCCGATGCCGTCCACGCCCAGGCCCACCGACAGGGCGCCCTGGGGATCGAGGTCCACCGCCAGGACCTTTTTCTGCATGGCTGCCAGGGCGACGCCCAGGTTGATGGTTGTGGTCGTCTTGCCCACGCCGCCCTTCTGGTTGGCAACGGCAATGATCCGCGTCACCTGCTCCTCCTTTCTCCCGGCAGCCCGGCGGGCGTCAGCCGCTGCCGCTGGCCAGGGGTCCCATTCTCTCCACGAGGTCGGCCAGCCGGGCAAAGTCCTCGGCGCCCCGGCCGCCCGGCGCATATTCAAAGATCGTCTGCCCTGATCCGGGCGCCTCGGACAGCTTGGTGTCGATGCGAATGGGATGGGTCACCCGGGAGCCGAAATCGGCAATGAGGGATTGCAGCACCGTCTCGCTCACCCGCCGCCTGGGATCGTAAAAGGTGGGCACGATGAGGCGGATGGCCGCACCTCTGCCCAGGACCCGGCTGATGTCGCGCAGGTAGCGCATGAAGTGGCGGGCGCCGGCCAGGGCCAGCATCTCCATGGAGACGGGGATAAAGACCTCCTCCGTGTAGGCCACGGCGTTGACCGTCAGCAGCGAAACCGAGGGAGCGCAGTCCAGCAACTGGTAGTCGTAGCCGTCGATCTCGGCAAACAGCTCGCGAAAGATCTCCTCGCGGGCCATCTCCAGGACCATGCGCTGCTGCGCCTTGAAGAGGCCCAGGCTGCTGGGCAGCACGTCGAGGTTGTCCCTGGCCTGGACGATGCTG
>JAAYZQ010000215.1 GCA_012514775.1 Anaerolineaceae bacterium | reverse complement strand
GCCCCGGAAAGGTGCGGGCCGTGTCCTCCACCAGGGCCAGGTGCCGGGCCCAACTGCCGCCCTTTACCTGGCCAAAGACCCGCTCGCAGGCCGCGTCGAGGCCAAAGCCGATGTGGTCCGCGCCCGCCTCCACCAGGCTGCGCACCTGTTCCAGGTCGCGGGGCAGCACGGCCACGTCACAGGGCACGTCACAGGCGCCCTTGACGGCCTGGAGCACCCGCAGCGCGTCGTGGAACGACTCTCCGGTGACCGTCACCTGCAGGCAGGTCCGCCGGATGGCACCTGCCGCCACTGCGGCAGGCAGCCGCTCCAACACCTCTTCCAGATCGTACTCGGGCCAGGTCACCCGCGAGAGGTTTAGCGCACTGGCACGGCTCTCCCGGGCCTGGGCGCAGAACCCACAGTTCATCAGGCAGCGCCCACCCAGCATAAGGTAGGCAGTGGTGGGTGCTGCCGCCATGGCCGCTCGGGTCAGGCCCAGCACGGCGGCCGTTCCCAGGGAAACGTTAATCTTCACAGCTCCTCCAGGCCGGTCATTATAGCGCACGCCTGTCGACAAGTCAACCTGCTCGCCGCCCCGCTCCCCTTCTCCCTGTTTGACTCACCCTTGTCTTCTATGTTACAATCCCAAGTAGAGCGTTTTGCATAAGAGGAGAGAACAGGTTCATGCCAGGGACAGATCCAACCAGCAAGGGGGCCGGTCTCGACGGCCTCCACGCGTTCGTCGCCGCCATGCCCAAGGTCGAGCTCCACGTACACCTGGAGGGCAGCATCCGCCCCGCCACTCTCCTTACCCTGGCGGAGCGCAATGGCACGCCGCTGCCCGCCACAGACCTGGAGGGCCTGCGTGACTTTTACCGCTTCACCGACTTTGACCACTTCATCCGTGTCTATTTCACCGTCTCGGGCTGTCTGAAGACCGTCGACGACTTTGGCCTCATCGCCTACGAGTTCGGAGCCGACATGGCTCGCCAGAACGTGCGCTATGCCGAGGTCACCTTTACGCCACACACCAACGTCGATTCCACCGGGCTACCTTTTGACGCCATCATGGAGGGCCTGAACGACGGTCGCGCCCGCGCGCAGGTCGAGTTTGGCGTCGAGATGGCCTGGATCCTGGACATCGTGCGGAGCATGCCCGAAACCCGCCACGCCGTCGCCTCCTGGGCGGCCGGAGCCCAGGACCGGGGTGTGGTGGGTTTGGGCCTGGGCGGCCCGGAGGTGGGGCATCCCCCGGAGCCCTTTGCCGACGCCTTTGCCGTTGCCCGGGAGGCCGGCCTGCACAGCGTGCCTCACGCCGGCGAGGTAGTGGGGCCAGAGAGCGTGTGGGGCGCCTTGCGCAGCCTGAAGGCCGAGCGCCTGGGCCACGGTGTGCGCAGCGTCGAGGATCCGGCCCTGGTGAGCTATTTGCGCGAGCACCAGGTGCCCCTGGAGGTGTGCCCCACCAGCAACCTGCGCCTGGGAGTCTATGATACCTACGCCGTCCACCCCATCCGGCAACTATGGGATGAGGGACTGTGTGTCACCGTCAACTCGGACGACCCACCCATGTTCGAGACCGACCTGGTTGCGGAGTACCGCGCACTGGCCGCCCACCTCAGGTTCAGCGCCCGGGAGCTGGAGCAGTTGAGCCTCAACGCCCTGCAGGCTAGCTTCTTGCCCGAATCCCGCAAGAGGGAGATGAGAGACAGCTTTCTGCCCGAGTACCAGCGGCTGCGCGCACAACATCTGAAAGATGAGGAGGTGGCTTGAGCGGTCTCTTGAGGTCATCCGGCGAGGCGGGAACCTACAAGCGGGACCTCGCCCTGCTCCGCAGGGTCCTGGCCGTGCTCCGCGGCTCGCCAGAACGGGACCAGGTCCTGGCCACGGCCCTGCACGTCATCGTCGATTCCATGGGCCAGGGATTCGGAGGGTTGCTCCTTGTCAGCCACCCCCAGCACCCGGGGTTGGAGGTGGCAGCCAGTGCCGGGCTGCCGGAGGCCGAACTGCCCCGCTGGGTGTTCCCCAGGGGCTGTCCTTGCAGCCAGGCTCTGCAGTCGGGCTTGCCGCTCTTCGAAGCCCGAACCGGGGACTGTTGTGCGGGCCAGGCATCCGTCCTCGGTCCGCATGGCTGCCTGTCCATCCCCCTCAAGAGCGCGCAAAGGACGGTAGGCGCCCTCTGTTTGCTTTGTCCCTCCGGCTTCGAGATCGAGGGTTGGGATTTGAGCCTATGGGAGGATATCGGCTTCCAGATCGGGCAGGTCATTGAGGACGCGTGGCTCAGCGCCCAGGTGCAGCAGGAGCGCGAGCTGCTGCAAACCATTTACGCCGTCAGCGATCAACTGGCCACCAGCCTGGACCTCCCCTGGGTGCTGTCGCGGGTCCTCGACCTGTCCATTTTCGCCACCGACGCCCGCGACGGCAGTATCTTTATGCTGCCTTCCAGCCGAGGCTGCACCGCGCGCATCCTGCGGCGCGACCTACCTGCCGACGAGGCCGAGGTCGCCATCAACCAGGTGCTGACCAGGGGCCTGGCCGGCTGGGTGATGCGGCACCATGAAGGGGCCATCGTCGCCGATACCAGTTCGGACCCACGCTGGCTGAACCTTCCAGGCGACGTGGATCCCCCGGGATCGGCCCTGGCCGTGCCCCTGGTGGCCGGCGGGCGCGTAATGGGTATCATCACCCTGGATCACGATCAGCCCGGCCATTTTCAGCCGCGTCACATGTGGCTGCTGACGGCCGTGGCCCACCAGGCCTCAACCGCCCTGGAAAAGGCGCGACTGCACGACGAGGTCAGCCGCCTGGCAGAGGTCCTGGCCCAGCGCGTCAAGGAGCGCACCCAGGAGCTGGAGATAGCCCAGGCACAACTGATTCAGGCGGAAAAGCTGGCAGCCCTTGGCGAGCTGGCCGCCGGTATTGCCCACGAGATCAACAACCCCCTCCACGTCCTCCAGGCCTACATGGAGTTCATGGCCGGCCAGATCGAGCCCGGGAGTCCGTTCCTGGGCTACCTGGAAACGATGGGAGGGGCGCTGCAAAGCATCGCCCGCCTGGCCGGACAACTGCGCGACTTCTCGCGGCCCGCCGAGGGCCACCGGCAGCCGATTCAGCTCGACGACCTTCTGGGGAACGTGCTGCGCCTGGCGAGCAAAGAGCTTATGCACTGCAAGATCGACCTTGTGGAGAACTACCTGCCACACCTGCCGCCGGTGATGGGCGATGCCCGCCAGTTGGAACAGGTCTTTTTGAACCTGATCCTCAATGCCCGGGACTCGATGCCGGGCGGAGGCAAGCTCAACATCGAAACCGGGATGGAGGCGGATTCGGTTTACGTTCACTTTGGCGACACGGGGGTCGGCATTCCGGCCGAGACGTTGCCTCGCATATTCGAGCCCTACTTTACCACCAAGGCCGACCGGGGCACCGGGCTGGGCCTGGCCATCTGCCAGCGTATTGTGACGCAGCACGGCGGCAAGATCGCGGTCTCGAGCGTTCCAGATGAGGGCAGCATCTTTACCGTCCACCTACCCGTTTTCACTTCCGACAACCTGGGGCCCGCGGCCGTCCGCAGTGCCCTGGAAGAGAGTGGGGCCGGGCGGCCGTAGCCACTATGAACCAACGCGCTGGATCGGGTTTTCAGTACCTGGACCTGATCACGGCTCTTTTTGTAACCGTTCTCCTCATCAGCAACGTCGCTTCGACCAAGATCCTGCAACTGGGACCTTTTACCTTTGACGGCGGAACCATTCTCTTTCCCCTCAGCTACATCTTTGGCGATGTGCTGACCGAGGTCTATGGCTACCGCCGCAGCAGGCGAGTGATCTGGATCGGGTTTGGCTGCGCAGCTCTCCTGGTCCTGGTCCTGTCCATCGTGGGCGCGCTGCCGCCTGCCGCCGACTGGGAACACCAGGAAGCCTACGAAGCCATCTTGGGCGCGACGCCGCGCATCGTCCTGGGCTCGCTCATCGCTTACTTTGCCGGCGAGTTCAGCAACTCGTACGTGCTGGCCAGGATGAAGGTCTGGAGCCAGGGCCGCTGGCTGTGGACGCGCACCGTGGGCAGCACCGTCGTGGGACAGGCTGTGGACACGACGTTGTTCGTGACCATCGCCTTTGCCGGCACCCTGCCCTGGCCTCTTTTCTGGAGCATCATCGCATCCAACTATGTCTTCAAGGTCGGGCTGGAGGCGGCCATGACCCCGGTGACCTACCGGGTGACCGGCTTTTTGAAACAGGCGGAAAACGCAGACGTGTACGACGTCGAGACCGATTTCAACCCCTTCAAGGTCAGGCTCTAGACCTGGCCAGGGAAAAGGACGGAAGAGGATTATGACGTACGATCCGGAAGAACCAACCGGCGCGGATGAGGAGTGGGAGACGGAGGAGCTCCTGGGCGAGGAACTGGTGCTGCCTGCCGAGCCCGAGCTGCCGCCCGATCATCGCTCCGGGTTCGTGGCCGTGGTGGGCAAGCCCAACGTGGGCAAGTCCACCCTGATGAACGCCTACCTGGGAGTAAAGATTGCCATCGTCTCGCCCAAGCCGCAGACGACGAGGAACCGGCTCCTGGGTATCCTCACCCTGGAGCAGGCGCGGGGCGACGTGGCCGACGCGCAGGTGATATTTGTCGACACGCCCGGCATTCACCGGCCGCTGCACAAGCTGGGCGAGTACATGGTCGATCAGGCGGTGCGCGCCATCCCCGACGCCGACCTGGTGCTGTTCATGGTCGACGTCTCGCGTCCGCCCAACGACGAGGACCGGGAGATCGCTGCCATCCTGCAGCGACAGCGCGAGCTGCCCGTCCTCCTGGTGCTGAACAAGGTCGACCTGGTGGGCGAGGGCCAGCCGGGCTATGCCGCCGACTACCAGGCCCTGGGCGAGGTTCGCGACTCGATTGCGATCTCGGCCCTCGAAGGTGAGAACCGCGACCGCCTGCTGGAGATGATCCTGGAGCAACTGCCCCTGGGGCCGCGCTATTACCCCGAAGAGCAGATCACCGACCAGCAGCTCCGCTTTATGGCCGCCGAGTTGGTGCGAGAGGCGGTGATGATGCACCTCCGGCAAGAGATCCCCTACTCGGTGGCCGTCATCGTCGATCAGTTCAAGGAGCGGAGCGAGGATCTGACCTACATCAGCGCCAACGTCCTGGTCGAGCGTGACACGCAAAAAGCGATCATCCTTGGGCAGGGGGGCACGATGATCAAGCGCATCGGGCGCGACGCCCGGCGCCAGATCGAAGAGCTCCTGGGCACCCGCGTCTTCCTGGAGTTGTGGGTCAAGGTGCGCAAGAAGTGGCGGGCCGACGAGCAAGAGCTGCGGCGGCTGGGCTACGCCACGCCCGGACGCGGAGGCTAGAACGCGCGCACCATCCCCGGCGCGCCCGCCAGGGTCGGCCCGGCAGGTGTGGGCGGGCAGGGGCAGCCGCGAGCCGTCGTGGAGGGAGGGCCATCCATGGGGAAGCGACTCATTCTGGTCGTCGTTCTGCTGGCCGCGGCCTGCGGCCCGGCCGCGAGCACGGCAGCGCCCCCATCCGCGCCGGTTGCCGTGACCCCGCTGCCAACGCCCGCCACCAGCGGTGACACGTCGCTCGAGACAGCGCTGGTCGGCCGCCGCTCGGTGCGCGAGTTCAGCGACCGGCCCCTGACCGCTGCCGAGATGGGCCAACTGCTGTGGGCAGTCCAGGGGATCACCGACCCGCGCGGATACAGGACCGCGCCGTCGGCCGGGGCGCTCTACCCCTTAGAGATCTATGTCGCGACCGCAGGCGGCCTCTATCATTACCAGCCCGCCCGGCACGCGCTGGCCGTGGTGGGCCGGTCGGACGTGCGCCAGGCGCTGTATCAGGCTGCCCTGCGCCAGGAGGCCGTCAGCCAGGCGCCGGCCGTGTTTGTCATCGCCGCCGTATACGAGCGGACGGCCATCAAGTACGGCGCCGAACGCAGCCCCCGCTACGTCCACCTGGAGGCCGGTCACGCCGCCCAGAACATCCTGCTCCAGGCGGTGACCCTGGGGCTTGGAGCGGTGCCCATCGGCGCCTTTGACGACGAGGCCATCCAGGAAGCCATGGGCCTGCCGGCCGAAGAGCAGCCCCTGTATCTCATCCCTGTTGGGCGGCCCTGACCAGGGCCAAGGAGGTTGGTCGATGAAACAGCGCCAGGACGCTCCCGGTCTTGTCAAGCCTTCCACCCGGGCCTTTCGCCAGGAGGCCCGCCGGACGCCCGGCTACTCTCTCTTTGACTTGCTCCACGGCTACGTGTACGCCCGCTGGCCCTACCTCTACATCGGCATCGGCCTGGGCAAACACCCGCTGGTCCGCGTCCTGGGGCCGGCCGTGCGCCTCGTAGGCCGGCTGCTCCCCAAGGGCCAGGACGGCGCCGGCGGGGGCACTGTTGCCGACGGGTATCACGGCAAGGTCGTGCCCCTCGAGGCCGCGACGCAGCTCGTCACCGTCCAGGAGGACGTGGACCTGGGCGACCTGGAGCAGACCATCCCCTATCCCGTGGCCCGCGACATCGTGCTCAAGAACCCCGATCATATAGTCGCCCTCGAATGCCCCTGCCGCAGCGCCCGCGAGAACCCCTGCCTGCCCCTCGACGTGTGCCTCATCGTCGGCGAGCCCTTCGCCAGCTTTGTCGTCGAGCACCACCCCCAACGTTCCCGCTGGATCAGCCAGCAGGAGGCGGTCGACATCCTCCACGCCGAGCAGGCCCGCGGCCACGTCAGCCACGCCTATTTCAAGGACGCGATGCTCAATCGGTTCTATGCCATCTGCAACTGCTGTTCCTGCTGTTGCGGGGCGATGGAGGCGCGGCGAAACGGCACGCCCATGATCGCGTCGTCGGGGTACGTGGCGCAGGTGGATGAAGCGCTGTGTGCCGGCTGTGGTCAGTGCGCGGAGGTTTGCCAGTTCGCGGCGATTTCGGTGGATGACGGACTGGCACGCATCGACGCTGCGGCGTGCATGGGCTGTGGGGTGTGTGTCGCGCACTGCCCGCAAGAGGCCATCACGTTGGTACGCGATCCGGCGAAGGGCGAGCCGCTGGAGATTCAGAAGTTGATCGCAGAGGCTGCTCGAGCCGCATAACAAACAATAGATCGTTAGTATTTGGTCTTTCGGCGCGTCATAAGCAGGTTTGACCATTGGCGGCAATTGTGCTACACTTGGGTCAGGAACCAGCGTAGGATGGTGAGGTGGAACGATGAAACTGGAAGACTATTTTGACTTTCTAGCTCCGGATGACATCCGCTTAAGAGGTCATCGAATCGGCATTGACGACGTGCTGTCGTACTACCTGGACGGGTATACGCCGGAGGAGATGGCTGCCCATCTGCCCACGTTGAGCCTGGAAGAGATCCACGCCACGATCACCTACTATCTGCGCAACCGAGCTCAAGTCGACGCCTACCTGGCGCACCTCGCCGCTCGGCGTGAAGAGCGCTACCGGACGTGGGCGGCCGATCCCTCGCCTGTCGTGCAGCGATTGCGCGCCATCAGGGAGCAACGCGCCGAGGAATACAAAACACCTGCATGAAGATCCGCTTTCTGCTCGACGAGTGCGAATCACCTCGACTCAAGACAGCGTTGTTGCGCTTTAACCCGGCAATAGATGTGCTGCGCGTGGGAGATCCAGGTGCTCCACATCTCGAAACATTGGACGCCTCGAAACATTGGACGCCGAGATCCTGCGCTACCTGGAGGTCGCACAACGACTTCTGGTCACATCCAATCGAGCCAGCATGCCCGCTCACCTGGACGCGCATTGGGATGGTGGCGGACAGACCTGGGGGCTATTGTGGGTAAGGCCCGGGACGCCATTGGGCCGGCTAGCCCAGGAGCTTCTCCTTGTGTGGGAGGCCAGCGAAGCCGAGGAGTGGCTGAACAAGACAGCCTGGATCCCGTTTTAGTGACGAGAGGAACCCTTGGTGTTACTCTCCAACCATGATCTTCTCCTGATCGGTGTTGGTATGACCAGCCGTGCCGTCAAAGCGAACGACGCTTGTTGATTGTGCCCCCTACTACAAGGACGCGATGCTCAATCGCTTCTACGCCATCTGCAACTGCTGCTCGTGCTGCTTCGCTTCGCCAAAGGCGTGTCCCGAGGGCAGCCGAAGAGCTGCGGGGCCATGGAGGCCCGGCGAAATGGCACGCCGATGATCGCGTCGTCGGGCTACGTCGCCCGGGTGAACGACGACCTGTGCGCTGGCTACGGAGAGTGCGCCGAGGTTTGCCAGTTCGCGGTGATCTCTGGCTGATGCAGCAGGTTTTTGAGGCGTTGCTCCTCCAAAAGGGTAGCCTCCGAAATTGACAGGAAGCGACTTCTGTTGCACAATATGGGCATCGTTGGATCTGCACCACAATGTAGATCGGCATAGTCGGGCCTAACATACCAGAGCCGAAATTCGGCACAGGTCAATCCCCGGGCGTGCTATACTGAGCTTGTTCAGGATAGGGACCCAGGAGGAATACTGCAAGAGAACTCCCCGCTACATAGGTGTCGCGAAGAAACGTTAGAGAGGGCAGGCAATCGCACGCATTGGTACCGCATTGCCGCTTGCATTAACATACAATGTTCTCAAGAGATGCTGCTCCGGCTTTAACGTCGCGACTCGGTCACCGCGCGCCGTGACGGTTCATATCGACCGGGCCAAGTCTCAGAAACGGAGGCAAGATCCAGCATGAAGAAGAACCGGGTTCTGTTGGCAGGCGTGTTTGGCGCTATCCTTGCGGTGGCGGCCTTGTTGTTCTCTGCCACCTCGACCAGTGCCCAGAGCGGATCACCCGCCATCGTCAGCTACCAGGGAAAAGTGGCGGTGGACGGCAAGCCCTACACCGGCGATGGGTACTTCAAGTTCGCCGTGGTGAACCAGGCGGGAAGTGTGACCTACTGGTCCAACGACGGCTCGTCCTGGGCTGGCGGTCGGCCGACAAACTCCGTGCTGTTGCCCGTGGTCAATGGCCTGTTCAACGGCCTGCTGGGCGATACCTCCCTGGGTGGCATGACGCAGCCGCTGAACGCCTCGGTCTTTGACGGGACCGACCGCTACCTGCGCGTGTGGTTCAGCGACGACGGTACCTCCTTCACCCGGCTCGCCCCCGACTGGCACATCACCGCCGTGCCCTATGCGCTCCAGGCGGAGGAGGCGAGAAACGCCGACACGCTGGACGGGCAGCACAGCAGCGCCTTTTGGGGGCTGGATGGCAATGCCGGCACCACGCCGGCCAGCGACTTCCTGGGCACCACCGACGGCCAGGACCTGGTCTTCAGGACCAACAACGCCGAGCGGATGCGCCTCGACGCAACCGGCCGGCTGGGCATCGGCGCGGTTCCGGCCACCGGCTCGCCGCTCACCATCAGGGGCACGGGCAGCGACTCTGCCTGGCTTCAGCTCGTGGACTCGGCCGGCGCCAACCAGTGGCACCTCAACTACATGGACGGCGGTCTGAACTTTGCCGAGACGGCTGTCTCGGACTTTCGGCTCTACCTGGAAGATGGCGGCGAGGTGGGCATCGGCACGGGCACCCCAGATGCCAGGCTGAACGTGCAGAATAGCACCGGCGCCGTAACGGGCCGCTTTACCAACCTTACCCCGAGTGGCAGGACGTACGCCGTCGTGGGCACCACCACCAGCACGTCGGGCGGCACCCGAGCCGGCCATTTCCATGCCCAGGGCGCCAGCGGCGTTACCCACGCCATCTATGCTGTGAACAGCAGCAACAGCGACAACTCTGCGGCCGGCTATTTCAACGCCGCCGGCACGAGCGGCATGATGACCGGCGTGTGGGCCGATATCAGCAGCACCCACGGCTCTTCGGCCGCCGGCTTTTTCCGAAATACGGGTGAAGCGGGCTTTGCCGGCTGGTTTCAGGGAGACGTGCTGGTCCAGGGCACCCTGACCAAGAGTGCCGGTTCGTTCACCATCGATCACCCGCTGGACCCGGCCAACCAGACCCTGTCGCACTCGTTCGTCGAGTCCCCGGACATGATGAACGTCTACAACGGCAACGTCGTGCTGGATAGGAACGGCGAGGCCTGGGTGCAACTGCCGGAATGGTTCG
>JAAYZQ010000214.1 GCA_012514775.1 Anaerolineaceae bacterium | reverse complement strand
CTTTATCGTGCTCCCCGGTACGGAAGGGATGGCGGGCTACCGGGACTATCGCTTTCACTTTGTCGGCTTCCTGAAGGGACTGGGGTTCTGCCTCGTGGGTGCGGTCGTCATCGCGGGGCTCTGGATGACGGGGCAAGCCGTCTTCCTGCGCTGAGTTACTGCCCGACCCCGCCCTCCTGGAGCGGCTGGGGGTCGCGCCGGGGCTGGCCGTGTTGCGCACGGATCAGGCGGGCACGGTAGAGTTCCTCACCGATGGCGTGCGATTGTGGGTGCGAACGAGGCGGCGGCAGTGGGAGTTTGCCTGGCGACCACTACCCTTACTTGCGGGCTCTCTGCTGTCGTTCCATCTCCCTGCGACTTGGCCCCCAGCTTTACAAATAGCTTGTGGTCTTCTTGGGCCTCTGAAGGTGCAACGACCTCGATGGAAATGGTCTGTGAACCGCCTGCGGGCAGAGTGACCGTACCGGGTTCCGTGAAGCACGACCCGTCTATGCAGTACTCAGCCGACCAGTCCTGCGGCGGATCCGCCACCGCATCCAGCCAGACCTCAAAGGTGTCGGTCACGTTGCCGTTGTTGGTCAGCTTCAGATCAATGATTACCCGCTCGGTGTCCGTGAATATTGGCCTGAACCTATCGTCTTCGACCAGAGCGAGCTCGAATTTATACACCGGTGCGACCGTGGGGGTGGGGGAAGGCGTGTTGGTGGGCGCCACCACCGTCACCGATTTGGTGAGGCAGGTCTGGGCTCCGTTCCGGATCTGGAAGTTGTAGGTGTAGGTGCCAGCCGTGCCAACCCGGTCCTCCCAGCGCCAGACGTAGTAGCTGCCGCTTTGGTCCACGCCGTTGAAATGTGGCTTGCCCCCGCCGGCGAGCAACACCTCGACGTAGCCCATAAGCGAGCGGACCTCGATGGTAAACGCCTTGCCGGTCAAGGGGCTGGCAGGGCTAAAGGTCATGGTGTCACCGGTCCGGCAGGTCATCAGGGGCGTGGCCGTCGGAGCCCGGGTGTTCGTGGCCGAGGGAGTCAGCGTTGGCCCGCGGGTGGCGGTGGCGGCGGGCCGCCGGGTGGCCGTCGGCAACGGACGGTTCGTGGGAACGGCCCGCGGCTGGGTGGTGGTGGCCCGCAGCGACGGCGTCGCCAGCGGCGAAACAAAGGTATCACCAGCGGCGTTTACAGGCGTGAGCGTAGGTATTGGCGAGGGCGGCTGCGGCGTCACCGTAGCGGTGTTGGTAACCTGCTCGGTTGGAGTCAACGTCGCGGTCGCCGTCCAGGTAGGAGACAATGTGGCCGTGACCGTAACCGTGTCCGTAGCCGTGTCCGTAGCCGTGTCCGTCGGAGGCGGCGTATCGGTCACGCGGGCCAGGAGGCCCAGCCGTGAAACTCCCAGGCCGCCCAGGGCCAGGACCAGTACCGCCAGGAAGGCGCAGCAGCCCAGGGCCACCACGCCGGCCAGGCTACCCCCAATCGCCAGCAACCGGGGCGCAGGCTTGCGCGCCTGGTGCCTTTCTGCTTCCACATAGCGGGCGCACCGGCCAGGATGACCGGCCAGGCAAACGCTTTCCTGAAAATCAAGCGCCGTGCGCGCCGGTTGAAGTGACGCGACCGCGTAACAGCGGTTGGCCACGTCCGGCGTGGGAAAGTATGAACGCTGATCGTCAACGGTGCCCAGGTATGGGCACACTTGAGTGTTCATGGTCTCGCGCCTCACAAGGCCTCCATTAGAGCAAGTCGCCCCTGTGCCGCCCGAAAACTCGAATGGTTGCCCACCCGCCCCTCTACCTCAATGCGCATCGTATCTGGATTGTACCTCAAATTGCCGCGGTCCGCAATCTGGCCGGGGGGAGAGAACATTGTGACACAAAACAGGTCAATCGCTGGTATTGGACAAGAAAACGGATACCCACGTGATGGTCAGGCCGCTCATCTCGTCCACGCGCAGGGTGACCTCTCCAATGGGGACCTCGTCGCCCACCTCGGGGCGGCAGCCCAGTTCGGCCCACACCAGCCCGCCAACTGTGTGCACGTCGTGGTCGCCCGCGTCCAGGAGCACGTACGGCTGCAAGTCCTCCAGGCTCATGGTCCCCTGAGCGACGAGGTGCCCCGGCGCGACCAGCCGGAGGGGCTCTTCCTCCTCGGCGTCGAATTCGTCGCGCAGCTCGCCCACCACCTCTTCCAGGATGTCCTCCGTCGTCACCAGGCCGAGGGTGCCGCCGTGCTCGTCGAGGACGATGGCAATCTGCTGTCGCTGCTTCTGAAAATCCGCCAGCAGCGCCTTCACCGGCAAGCTCTCGGGGACAAACGGGACCGGGCGCAGCAGGGCATGGAGGTCAAAGGGCCCATCCGAGAGCTGCTGGCGCACCAGGTCCTTCAGGTGCAGCACGCCGACGATGTCGTCGATGTGCTCGTGATAGACCGGCAGCCGGTTGTAGGGCGTCGCATCAAAAACGGCAAGAAGCTCCTCCTCGCCCAGGTTGTCGGGGATGGCCGTCATGAGGGGGCGAGGCACCATGACCTCGTCCACCCGTTCTCCCGACAGGTCGAGAATGTTGGCCACCAACGCCTGGGCGCGCTCCTCGACCAGGCCCTCGGCGTAACTTTCGGAAAAGAGCAGCTCCAGCTCTTCCAGTGAGTAGAGCCGGGTGCCCTCCCCGGCCGGCGGGATGCGCAGCACCTTGAGCGTCCAGAAGCCGATACGGTTCAGAAAGGTGACCGGGATGCCAAAGATCTTGCCCGCCAGGCGCATGGGTGTGGCGAGGGAGAGGGCGGCCCGCTCGGCGCCCTGGAGCGCCAGCGACTTTGGGACCATCTCGCCGACCACGACGTGAAGATAGGTGATCAGCGCCAGGGCGATGACAAACGAGATGGTGTGCACGATGGTCCCCTCAAGGCCAAACCAGTCGTGCAGCGGGGGCTCTATGATGTGGGCGATGGCCGGCTCGGCGTACATGCCCAGGCCCAGGCTGGCAAGGGTGATGCCGAGCTGGGCAGTGGCAATATAGCGGTCGGTCTTGCGCCGGTCATCGAGGATGCCGCGCACCCAGCGGGCGGCCAGGTTTCCCTCCTCGGCGAGTTGCTTGACGCGTGTGGGGCGAACGCCGATGATGGCAAACTCGGCAGCGACAAACAGGCCATTGATCAGGACGAGGAGGAGAATGACGGCAAAGGACAGGAGCACGGGCATCACGCCGCTCCTCCGGCGCCGGGGAACACGCGAACCCTGACCACCGAGTGGTGCTCCACGGCCTCCACCCGCAGGCGGATGCCATCGATCGCGACCTCGTCGCCCACCTTCGGGATGCGGCCCAGCTCCTCCATGACCAACCCGCCGATGGTGCGCGACCGGCCGTGAGGCAGATCGAGATCGAACATGTCGTTGAGTGTGGCGATGAGCAGGTCGCCGCGCACGCTGACCTGCCCGCCCGCCAGGGGCGTGATGAGTGCTTGCTCCTGGTCGAACTCGTCCTGTAGCTCGCCAAACAGCTCTTCGATCAGGTCCTCACGCGTGACGAGCCCGCTGGTGCCGCCAAACTCGTCAAAGACAATCGCCATATAGCTCTCGGCGTCGTTGAGGCGCTGCCACACCTCGGTGGTGACGAGTGTCTCCGGCACAAAGGGTAGGGCCCGGATGATGGACCCGATGCTCGCCCCCGAGTCGGTGCGGTACAGGGCGAACAGATCCCTCAGGTGGACAAAGCCGACGACGTGGTCGATGTCGTCCTCGTAAATTGGGATGCGCGTGTAGGCCGAGTCGGCCGCCAGCTCGAGGACCTCGCGCACCGGCCGGCCGGCCTCGGCCGCGACCATGTGCGTGCGCGGCACGGCGACGTCCACGGCGCGCATCTCGCCGCTGCGAAAGACGTTTCGCAGGAAGCGGTGCTCGTCCGCGGCGATGAGGCCGCCGCGCTGGCTCTCCTGGGCCAGGATCAGGATCTCCTCGGGCGAATGGACGTGGGGGTGGCCCCCTCCCTCCGAAGCGCCCAGGAGCTTCAGGAGGAACCGGCCGCTGCCGTTCAAGAGGATGATGAGCGGCTTGAGCAGATAATCGGCCGACCACGTCATCGGCAGAGCCGTGGCAAGCGCCAGCCTTTCGGGATATTGGATGGCAATGGACTTGGGCACGAGCTCGCCCATGATCACCTGGAGCGTGGTGAGGCCAAAGAGCACCAGGGTAGCGGCAATGCCGGTGGCGGCAACGTGGGTGCCGGCTTCGGAGGCGCCACCGAGGGGGAGCCGGGCAATCCAGGGAGCGAGGAGGGGCGCGATCTGCTGCTCGCCATAGATGCCGAGCACGATGCTGGACAGGGTGATGCCGACCTGGCTGGCAGCGATGTAATTGTCGAGTTTGTGGGGATCCGTGATCACGGGCAGCAGGGCGCGGGCGAGCCGGTTACCCTCTTCGGCAGCCTGCCTGATACGCGTCTTGCGGGCACTAACGGACGAAAACTCGCCTGCGACATAGAGGCCGTTTATAAAGATGAGAAGCGTGACGACGAGGGGGATGGCGAGCAAGAGGGGCATCACCGACGGCACGGCCCCCCGCTATGTTGGTTACTTTCTTCCATTCCTGCTTCCTCGCCCGGCAAGTTTGCACACATTATAGCACATAGCGTCTGATTGCGCCATTCTGGGCATTCCTCAGAGTCGGAGGCCAGGGATCCTCTCCCAGTAGCTCCAGCACTAGAGGGCCTCCAGTAAGAGCCAGAGTATCAATCCAAGGAATACGATGGCAGCGATCAATAGACATCCAGCTTGGATGCTGGACGCAACGACTTCGGCTGGCGTTCTCCTGGTTGTGGCAACTATAGCCTGTGGTCGAGTGGCTTCCGTCATCCTTTTGTAAGCGAGATAGAACTGCTGTAAAAGAAAACCCATGATTCCCGCGGCCAGAAATCCAATCAAGAAGCCCGAGCAAAAGTCCTCATTCACTCCAGTACTCCGCTAATCTCGCTACTGGGAGACCCATGCCGCCGCTAGCGCAGGTTGCACTCCCGCCTATACCTGTGGTATAATAACAGAACAGATGTTCTATCCTTGTAAGCATTTGGGAGGCAGATGTGGCGAACGAGCTTTGGAAATTGGGAATCAGCTTCGATTGTATTAGCCCCTTGATCGCGATAGCCGGGGATATCGCCAACGGCAGAAACACGCGCACGTTCTTGATACCAGCAAACTGTGGCTGGACCGGCCGTGAAATCGAAAGGCTGCTCAACCGCAATGGTATCACCACCTGGGGCCTCATGATCATCAACGGGACCTTTACGGTTAGCGTACGTCAATCACAAGCTCAATGGGCTCAGT
>JAAYZQ010000213.1 GCA_012514775.1 Anaerolineaceae bacterium | reverse complement strand
CCCTGGTCAAGGCCTCGACCTCAAACGCTCGAAGCTGGCGGCGAAGATCGAGGGGAACGACCTCCTGGTCGTAGAGCCCGGTAAAGGTCAGTCCCGGGCCGCACACCCTCGTCAGCCTCACGCCATCGGTCACGTAGGCAGCCTGATCCGGCTCGCAATACACAAAGCCCGGCCCGGCAAAGAACTGGCGAAAGGGGTTGCCGTCGACTCGCTTTTCGACCTTGCCGTCTTGGACAAAGTAGAACGGCCAGTTAGAACCGAGGAGAAACGTCAAGAGGCAGCGAAAGGCATTGACCTGCTCAGGGCGTGGAGGATAGCCATTTCTTTGCGGATGGCGGAGAAGGGCCAGCACCCGATGATAGGCTCGGATGCTCGTCTTGTACAGGCTCTGGACTCCGCTCCTGGGATCCCGAAAAAAGGCCCGGATACGCTCGAAGAAGCTCACCTCCTGCTTGATCACTTCAGGTAGGGGCAGGACCCACTTGGAGAACCGGAAGAGGAGCCAGAGCAGAATGACGATGGTCGTCAGGGGGACCATGGCCAGGCCCGGCCAGTCGCCGAGAAGGTAGCCGGCGATACATAGCACGCAGAGACCCAGCCAGGAGACAACAAAGGGCCACACACTCCTGGCCCGGGCAAAGCCGGCCAGGCGAGGAACGATGAGCATAGCCGCCAGCAGCATTCCGGCAATGAGCCCGACCCATCCGCCCCTTTCTCCCGCCAGAACGTTCCCTAGCGAGCCCCCGGCATTCTCCTGAAGATGGCGTCCGAGCGCAGTCCCAAGGATGCAAAGAGCAGAACTCATGGCCGCAGTCATGCCCACCAGCAGGGCTCCGCCGGTCTTGCGGCCCTGCATGAGCCATCCCACGAATGCCAGAAAGATGGTCCCGATGATGGCTGCTCCCAGTTCTATTGCCAGCCAGCGTTCCACGTTGCCACCTCGAACGTGAACAAATCTGCCAGGCGGCGGGCTGTCACTGCGGCATCTCTATGCCGGGGGGCGCCCCTGGGGTAGGGAAGTGGTGCCCAATGCGGCGCTCTCAGTCAGGCCTTCGTGTACAAGCATGTTGGCACTTGATGCCACGTTGCCCGCTCCTTATCCACTCGACGCTTGAAAGGGGTTAAGAACCGGCCAGACGAGTCTATTATACCGTGATCCGGCCAGATGTCAAGTCGCCGCTCGAGAACCAACGGAAGGGGTGCAAGCTCGGTGCGACACCGCTCGCGCTCCCGGAGCGGCGCATCTGGCGATGCGCCGCGAGCCTGGTTCTTGTGTGCCGCCTACAACGACAGGTGAAACTCGCGCAGGATCGAGCCGCCGACAAACTCGCGCAAGATCGAGTTGTCGGGCACGAGGTCGGGCGCGAGGGGCTCGAACCACTCGAGCATGGCCCGCAGGCGCTTGGCCTCCACGTAGGCTGGCGTCCGGGGCTGGATTTGCAGCAGCAGGGGCTCGGCCAGCAGCTTGAGGACCGACAGCTCGTACACCAGGGCCGAGTTGAACATGACGTCAGCGTGCTCCTGGTAGGGAAAGATCCAGCGCTTCTCACCGGCCCGCACGTTGTTCCAGCGGTCGATGGTATCCCGGGCACTGTAGCCGCGGTGAGCGGCGTCGCGCACGATGCGCCGCAAGAGCCGGGTATCGGTGGTGGGCACGCGGTTGTGCTTGTCGATGTTGAGCTGGGTGAGGGCCGACACATAGACCCGATAGCTGACGTCGCGTGGGACCCCCGGCACAAGGTGCGGGTTCAGGCCATGGATGCCCTCGACGATGACGATGTGGTCCGGCCGGAGCTGCACCGTGGGGCCGACCTCGCGCAGGCCGGTCACAAAGTTGTAGCGCGGCAGCACCACCTCGCGCCCCTCCAGCAACTGCACCAGGTGCTCGTTAAAGAGGTCCAGGTCCACGGCATAGAGCGACTCGAAATCGTAGGCGCCCTGCTCGTCCCGCGGCGTCTTGGACCGGTCGACGAAATAGTTGTCCAGCTCCAAAGGAAAGGGCCGCAGGCCGTTGGCCAGAAGTTGGATGCTCAGGCGCTTGGAAAAGGTGGTCTTGCCAGAGGAAGAAGGCCCGGCGACGAGCACCAGGCGCACGGTCTCGCCCGTCTCACGCTCCAGCCCGCCGGTCTCGTCCCCCTTGCGCCGCCGCGCAATCTCCTCGGCGATGCGCGCCACGCGCTGCTCGTGGAGTGCCTCGGCGACGAGGACCAGCTCCGAGACCCGCCCGCCGGCGATGGCCTCGTTGAGGCTGCCCACGTCGCGCACGCCCATCAACTCCATCCACTCCCCGTACTCGCGAAAGACGCTGATGAGCTTGGGATAGTCGACAAATGGCTGCAGCTCCATGGGCGGGCTGCTGCGTGGAAAGTGGATGATAAAGCCCGGCGGGTAGTGGTGCAGGTCAAAGACCGTCAGGTAGCCGGTGGAAGGCACCATATAGCCGTGAAAATAGTCCCGGAAACCGCGCAGGCTGTAGAGCGTCAGATAGTTCTTGCGCCGCCGGTTCAGCAGCCGTACCTTGTCGTCGTCGCCCCGCGCATTAAAGAGAGCGATGGCTTCGTTGAGGGGCACCCGCGTCTTGAAGATGGGCTCATCCTCCGCCACGATCTCGTGCATGCGGGCTTCGATCTGCGCCACCTCCTCGGGCGTGAAGGGCTCGCGGCCCTGCACCTGGCAAAAGTAGCCGCCAAAGGTCAGCGAGTGGTCGACAAAGAGGGTTGCCCCCGGGAACAGCTCGTGGACGGCGGTCACGAGGAGAAAAGCGAGCGACCGGCGATAGATGCGAAAGCCGTCGCTGTCGGCCATGGTAATGGGTACGACCTCGATGTCGCTGTCGACGCGATACGACAGCTCCCGCAGCTCGTCGTCGATGAGGGCTGCCACCGTGGGCGCCTCGGGGTCGGAGCCGGCGGCCCGCACAAAGGCTTCCAGGGGGGTACCCACCGGCCCCTCGAACACGCGCCCGTCGTTGAACCACACCTGCGCCGTGTCCCTGGGCTCTGTCAGGTGGATCCGGCTCAACATCTCGTCCGAAGTCGCCTCGCGGGGCGAGACCTCGACAGCCAACTCTCGAACACCATCTGTTTCCGTCATGCATTACTCTTTTCCTGTCCCAGCCAACGCGCCAGGACCAAAAATAGGACGGCCACCATGCAGCCCTCCAGGATGTGAACCTGGCCCACCGTCCAGGGCACAAAACCCCAGACGACGCCCACCAGGTGGCCGGAAGCAAAGCCAACGACGGCTGCCAGCCAGAAAAAGAGCAGGTCTCGATGCCTGCGCCCCTGCCACAGGTAAAAGACCAGTCCCAGAGCTGAAGCCACGACGAGGGAGAGGAGGAGGCCCGGCGATTGCAACATGTCACGCATCGCCGATGATTCCCCCGCCCAGCACCACGTCGTCCTGGTAGGCCACGACAGCCTGCCCGGGCGTGATGTCGCGCAAGGGGCGCTGGAACTCGACCCTGGCCCGCGCCTCGCCGGCGGGGATCCAGGTCGCCTCGGCCAGGGCCGCCCGGTAGCGGATCTTGGCCTGGACCCGCACCGGTGCCGGCGGCGCCTCGCCGCTCACGTAGCTCACCCTCTCTGCCTCCAGGCTCTGCCTGCCCAGATCGCCGGCCGGCCCGACCACGACGGCATTCCGCTCCGGGTCCAGGCGCACCACGTACAGGGGCTCCGGTCCGCTTTCGCCAAGGTGCCGGGCGGCCAGGTTGCCCAGCCCGCGCCTCTGGCCAATAGTGTAAAACGCCAGGCCCCGGTGGCGGCCGATCTCGCGGCCCGCGGTATCGAGGATAGGCCCCGGCTGCGCCGTTTCCGGGGCGTGCTCGGCCAGGAAGCGGCGATAATCGTCGTCGGTGACAAAGCAAATCTCCATGCTCTCGTCCTTGTCGGCCACCGGCAGGCCCCGCTCGCGGGCCATATCGCGCACCTGCCCCTTGGTATAATCTCCCAGGGGAAAGAGCAGGTGGCGCAGCTGATCCTGGCCGAGCATGTGGAGCACGTAGGACTGATCCTTCCTTCGGTCCACGCCCATGCGCAGGCGGTAGCGGCCGTCCTGCTCGTCGACGCGGGCATAGTGCCCCGTCGCCATGTAAGCGGCCCCCAGGCTACGGGCATGGCGCAAGAGGCGATGGAAGCGGATGTTCTGGTTACACGCCAGGCAGGGGTTGGGTGTGCGGCCGCGGGCGTATTCGGCCACGAAATAGCGCACCACGCAGTCGTGGAACTCGTCCTGGTAATCCACCAGGTGGAAGGGAATGCCCAGGTTGGCCGCCACGCGGCGCGCGTCATCTACCGCTTCGGGCGAGCAACAGCGGTTATCCTCTTCGGCCCAGAGGTGCATCATGATTCCCGTCACGTCGTGGCCTGCTTCCACCAGCAGGGCGGCCGCCACAGAGCTGTCGACCCCGCCGCTCATGGCCACCACAACTCGACTCGGTCCTACCACGCCAGCTCCTGTATATTGCCCCAGTCACCCACCCTGGCAAAGACAATACCCTGGCTAAAGCCCTGGCCTCGATAGTCGACGCCGGCGTGGGTGAAATCAAACTCCTCGGTCTCCGGGTTGCCCAGGTTGTGCTCGCGGGCATAACGCGGGAAGGGAGCGATGGGGTTGAAGGGGATGTCCAACGCATTCCAGGCAGCCTCGCGGACGACGTCGACGGGCAGGTTGGCCAGGGGATCGTAGACGCGCCGCAGCAGCTCTTCCGTCGCAAAGTTGCGAGGATCGGTCTTGCCCGTCAGCTTTTGCGAGGTCTGGGCGTGGGTGACGACCCACTCTTTCTGGATGTTGTACTTCTCGGAGAGATAGCTGACCAGGTCGACGACTGCCTCGAACTGGGCCTCCGGGTAGGGATCGACCCCGTCGTTCAGGTTGACGATCTCGATTCCGATGGAAAAATTGTTAAAGTTGTCGCGGCCCTGGTATTCGCTGAGACCGGCGTGGTGCGCCCGGTCCTTCTCTTCCACCATCTGGTAGATCTGGCCGTTCTTGGCCACCACGTAGTGAGCCGACACGCCGCTGCTGGGGTTGGCGAACCAGGCCAGCGTGCCCGACAGGCCGCCCGCGGTGGCGTGCAGAACCACGGCATCGATCTGGGTCCTTGAGGGTCGCGAGCTGAAATTTTCGGCGGCTGCCGGCCGCCAGGTGGCTCCAGGATAATCGGGTTTCATGTCGTCCTCCTTTTTGTCCAGGAAACCGGATGGCGGGCCAGGCTGTCAGGAAGGAAACAGGACCCGCTCCACCTGGCCCAGGCGCTCCACGCCCTTGATCTCCTGGGCAAAGAGCGGCACGAGGGTGATGCTCATTCGATGCCCGTACTCTTTTTCCAGGAGCTGCACATAGGGGCGTTGCATGGCCTGCCTTTGCCGCAGGAAACCGGAATCGGCCTGGGCGATGACGTGGTTCACCACCATGCGCTCGATCTCTAGCCCAAAGCGCGCAAACTCGCCCACGAGCCGCCGGGCCTGGTACACGCCCAGCGCCTCGGGGATGGTCACCAGCACAAACTCGGCGTTTGCCGGATCTTGGAAAAAACCAGTGATCTCGGCCGACAGCTCCCGCCAGCTATCGATGAGTTCCAGGAAGGGGACCTTGCCCAATTGCAGCTTATCGCGGACGTTGAGATAGACGCGCGGCGCGACCCGCAGATGGCTGAGGAACTTGTAGGGCAGCTCCAGCAGGCGCAGGGTGTCGCCGGCCGGCGCCGTGTCCCAGACCACCAGGTCGTAGCCACCGTGTCGAACCCGGTCCAGGATAAAGTCCAGCAGGAACTCTTCCTGGATGCCGGGCGCCATTCCCACATAGTCGACGAGCTCGTCGTAGGGCATGTCGACAAAAACCTGGGATGCCTCATAGATCTGGGGGCCAAACTTGACCTTCCAGCGACGCATCACCTCGTCGGGGTCGATCTCCAGACCCCACAGGTCCTCGACACCCGGTATGGCCGTCTCGTGGCGGCCGATCTCGCACTCAAAGATGTCGGACAGCGACGGTGTCATGTCGCTGGAAATAATGAGCGTCCGCCGCCCCATGGCGGCGAAATGCAACGCCGTGGCGGCCGAAGTCGTCGTCTTGCCAACGCCTCCTTTGCCGCCAAACATCAACACCTGCTTGCAGGCTGTATCGAGACTTGAAAGTGCCATGCCACTCCGTTACGCAGAGACCATGTTGTGCGGCCGCTCGAAAACTCGCCGCTTCGAGCGGCACTGCATGCCTTATTCTACCTCAAGGCGGCCCAGGATGCAAGCGGCACGCACTCGGTCAGTATGTCGAGGATCTTGCAATCCGGGGCGCACGGCCGTGCGCCCCGTAGCTAGGGATTATAGAGCGGGCTCATGCGCCGTAGCTTCTCGACGATCCCGGGCAACACCTCGAGAACACGGTCGATGTCCTGGTCTGTGTTACCTTTGCCCAGGGTAAGCCGCAGGGAGCCGTGGGCGACTTCGTGGGCAAAGCCCATGGCCATCAGGACGTGAGAGGGCTCCAGGGAGCCACTGGTGCAGGCCGAGCCACTGCTCGCGGCAATGCCATACTGATCCAGGTTGAGCAGGATCGACTCGCCCTCCACGTAGCGGAAGAGAAAGCTGGCGCTGTTGGGTAGACGCTGCGAGGGATGGCCCGACAACTGGCTGTCGGGGATCCTCTCCAGCACACCGGCCACCAGGCGATCGCGCAGGCGAGCGATGCGGGTGTTGGTCTCTTCCACCTCGTCGTAGGCCAGGCGCAGGGCCGTGGCGAGGCCCATGGCGTAGGGCACGTTTTCGGTGCCGGCCCGGCGGTTCCGCTCGTGCCCGCCACCGGTCTGCATCGGCAGGAAGGGCACGCCGCGGCGGGCGTAGAGCAGCCCCACGCCCTTCGGCCCGTAAAGCTTATGGGCCGAAAGTGACAGCATGTCGACGTTCAGCGCGTCGACGTCCAGGTTGAGCACCCCACCCGCCTGCACGGCGTCGGTGTGGAACGGCACCTTGTGCTGGCGCGCGATGGCTCCGATCTCGGCGATGGGCTGGATCGTCCCCACCTCGTTGTTGGCGTACATGATGCTGATAATGGCTGTGTCGGGGCGAATGGCCCGCTCCACCTGGACCGGGTCCACCATGCCAAAGCGATCCACAGGCAGGTAGGTGGCTTCAAAGCCGAAATACTTGACCAACTGCTCCACGGTGTGCAGGATGGCATGATGCTCGATGGACGAGGTGATGATGTGGTTCTTCTTGGCGCGCTTTTGCCGCTCGAAGGCGACGCCGCGCACGGCCAGGTTGTCGCTCTCGGTGCCACAGCTCGTGAAGATGATCTCTTTGGGTGTGCAGTTGAGGATCTGGGCCACAGTCCCTCGCGCCTCTTCCAGGGCCTGGCTGGCCTGGCGCCCCAGGGCATAGATGCTCGAGGCATTCCCCCACCGTTCCGTCCAGTAGGGGAGCATGGCCTCCAGCACCCTGGAGTCCACCGGCGTTGTGGCTGCATGATCCAGGTAGATGGTGCGCTCGGCTCGGGTACTCATATTGGGTCGATCACTCCTTCGTGTGTTTTATCCACTTTATTGACGCGGCTGGAACCCGGTCCGCGGACAAGCTGTCCACGTTCGCATGTTGTGGGAGCCTGGCGTTAGAAAACATCAGTCCGCGCCAAAGAGCGTGGTGCTCAGGTAGCGCTCGCCGGTGTCGGGCAGGACCGCGATGACGACCTTGCCAGGCCCCAGGCGGCGCGCAACCTGCACCGCGGCCCAGGCCGCCGCGCCCGACGAGGCGCCCGCCAGGATCCCCTCTTCGCGGGCCAGGCGGCGGGTCATCTCCCAGGCGTCGTCATCCTCGACAGTAATGATCTCGTCGATGATGCCGGTGTTCAGCACGTCGGGCACAAAGCCGGCACCGATGCCCGCGATCTTGTGCTTGCCCGGCTGCCCGCCCGAGACGACCGGCGAGCCCGCAGGCTCCACGGCGACGATAAGGGCCTCGGGAAGCCTCTCGCGCATGACCTCGCCCACGCCGGTGATGGTCCCACCGGTGCCAATTCCCGCGACAAAGGCATCCACATGCCCGACCTGCTCCAGGATCTCGCGGGCGGTCGTGCGGCGGTGAACCTCAGGGTTGGCGGGGTTCATGAACTGCTGCGGCATAAAATAGCCGTGCTCGCGCACCATTTCCTGCGCCCGGGCGATGGCGCCCTTCATGCCTTCGTCGCCGGGCGTGAGCACCAGCTCGGCGCCGTAGGCCTTGAGCAAGGCCCGCCGTTCGGCCGTCATGGTATCGGGCATGGTCAGGATGAGGCGATAGCCCTTAACGGCAGCCACCATGGCCAGGCCGATGCCCGTGTTGCCGCTCGTCGGCTCGACGATGACGCTGCCCGGCCGCAGCTCTCCCGCCTCTTCGGCGGCCTCGATCATGGCCTTGCCGATGCGGTCCTTGACGCTGCCGGCGGGATTGGCCCGCTCCAGCTTGACCCAGACCGTCGCCGCCCCCTCGGGCACCACCCGGCGAAGGCGAACTACGGGCGTCTCACCGATCAGGTCGAGTACGCTCTCTGCTCTTTTCGCGCTCATGTGAGATTTTCCTTGCCGTCTTTTACCCACGTGCAGTCCAGCGGGACCTGTTCGTTCCAGTTGACGGGCGTCGTACGGGTCAGCTCTCGCACCTGGCCTTCCAGGAGCTCGACGCGGTCCACCAGGCAACGGAGCGTCTCCACCACGGGGTCGGGTAGGCGCCCGTGGTCCAGGACGTCGCGCGGGCGGCCGTCCAGCCGCCGCCCGTTGATGCGCACCACGCGCCCGGGAACGCCGATGACCGTGGACCCGGCGGGCACCGACTCGATGACGACCGAGCCCGAGCCAACCTTTGAGCCGTCCCCCACATAGATGTTGCCCAGGACGATGGCGTGGGCGCCGATGACGACGCTATTGCCGATGGATGGATGTCGCTTGGTGCGCTCCGAAGAGGTGCCACCCAGCACCGAACCCTGGTACATCAGCACGTCGTCGCCCACTTCGGCCGTCTCGCCGATGACCACTCCGGAACCGTGGTCGATAAAGAACCGCCGGCCAATGGTTGCCCCGGGATGAATTTCGATGCCGGTGAGAAAGCGCCCGATGTGCGAGACCATGCGGGCCAGGGTGAGGTGCTTGCGCTTCCATAGGCCGTGGGCCACCCGATGTAGCCAACTAGCGTGGAGTCCCGGATAGCAGGTAAGGACCTCCAGCAGGCTGCGTGCCGCCGGGTCCTTATCGTATATGGTCTGTATATCCTCTCGCAAGAGCTGCCGCCAGCTCACGCGCGCTTCTCGGTCTGTTTTACCCAACGCCCGCAGGCGCGAATCACTCGTCATAGGTATCTATGCCCTCGCTACAGGTCGGCCAGGGTTATGGAATCCAGGGTTTCCACCAGCCGGTCGCGGACCAACTCCCAGATGCCCCGCGCTGTGCAGCTTTGTTCGTGGGCGCAGGGCACGCACACCTTGTCGGCCATGCACTGCACAGGCAAGATGTTGCCCTCCAGAGCGCGGATCACGTCGCCGGCCGTCACGCTGGATGGCGAACGCGCCAGGGAGTACCCGCCTTGCGCTCCCCGCTTGCTGCGCAGGAGCCCGGCGCGGCGCAGGTCGCCCGCGATCTGCTCCAGGTAGGGCTGGGAAATGTCCTGCGAGCGAGCCAAGTCGGCGAGGGATAGCGGTCCCTGCCCGTAGTGGCGCGCAAACTCGCCCATCGACCGCAGTCCATACAGCTCTTTGGCCGAAACTCGCACTGCCCAGCCTTCCCGGGATGAATCCCTAGT
>JAAYZQ010000212.1 GCA_012514775.1 Anaerolineaceae bacterium | reverse complement strand
TTCAGCGCGGCTCCTGGGCAATGAATCGCCCACTACGAACCTGGAGAGCCCGTTCGTAGTGCGCGCTTCAGCGCGGCTCCTGGGCGATGAATCGCCCACTACGAACCTGGAGAGCCCGTTCGTAGTACGCGCTTCAGCGCGGCTCCTGGGCGAGAAATCCCTCATTACGAACCTGCCCTGCTACGGGCTCCTCAGACGGCCGGCAACGGGACCGGCGTCGGGCGTGTTATCCAGCTCCTCGAGATTCAGCGCTTCGCGCAGCCGCCGGACGATGGTCGCCGCGCCGGCATCGGGCGTCCCTCCGATAGGATCGGGCGCTCCCCCGATGGTCTCCTCGAAAAAGTCGCCTTCCATAATCGTATCGGCATCCGGCATGTCGATGTCGTGTTTCTTGCGCACGTGATCGACCACCTGCTCGACGACGTCACCCGGCGTCTCGCCTCTGGCCACCCAGTCGCAGTCGTGAATTCCCAGGTCATGGCAGTCAAGTTCTATCGCCATTTGTTTCCTCCTCTCGGTCTAAATCTCCGCTCACATCTTTCGCTTGTGGCACGCCCGATGGGCTGAGCTGCAAAGCGTTGATGGCCGAAGCAACCCATGGATGGCTGCTCGCGATCTCGCCCGCCATGCGGCGAACCTCTGCATTGCCCACCTCGCCGGTCAGGGTGACGATCCCCTCGTCGTTGTCCACGCTGATGACGGTCAATTGCGTGGGTGGATCGGCCAGAAGCGCCACGGTCAGCTCCAGGACGATGGCCGTCTCCACCTTTGCCGGCCCGTTTTCCGGGACCTGCAACATTTCTCTGCTCACCGGGATGTCATCCCAGAGGGGCGACAATGGCTCGGCAAGGGCCACGGTTGCCTGTCCCGTGGGGGCGCCGGCTTCTGTCATCTCTCCAGGGTCACCCTTTCCATCCATTCTTGCCCTCCGGGCTCGCAGGCCTCCAGTCTCCATGAGGGCAGCATATCACAGCGCTTTGCCGGTGTCCATGTATCCTGGCACATCCTTCGGGTATATATTGGGATATATCTTGGCTCTAGCCGTTCCAGCCACCCTTGCCCACCAGGGGGACAAACCGGACGCTGCCCAGGTTCTCGCGCCGCGTCTCGGTTTCGCTGATCCGGTGCAGGCGCACCAGCTCCTGCGAGCTGGCCGTCTGGCCCTCCGGAATGACCAGCCGTCCGCCGACCGACAACTGCTCGCGCAGCGGTCGCGGGATCTGCGGGCCACTGGCGGTGACGACAATGCCGTCAAATGGTGCCTCTTCAGGCCAGCCAAGGGTTCCGTCCCCGTGGCGGACTTGGACGTTGGCATAGTCGAGCTCGGCCAGGCGCCTTTCGGCTGCTGCGGCCAGTTCCTTGTGCCGCTCGATGGTGTACACGATCCGCACAATGCGGCTCAACACCGCGGCCCCGTAGGCCGAGCCGGTGCCCACCTCCAGCACGCGATCTTCCGGCGTGGGCTCCAGGGCTTCGATCATCCAGGCCACGACGTAGGGCTGGGAGATGGTCTGATCCTGCCCGATGGGTAGGGGCGAATCGGCGTAAGCGTATTGCTGCCATTCTTCAGGCACAAAGCGCTCGCGCGGCACTTTGGACATGGCTTGCAGCACCAACGGATCACGGATTCCCCGATCCAGGAGCTGCTCCCGCACCATCCTCTTGCGCAGTTCGCCCGCTCTGTCCATCCGTCTCCCACCACGTGCGACAGGGTTCCCGGCGCCTTGTCCTGCCCGGGCCACTAGCTTGTATATTCGGGCAGGTCCTCGATGGTCTCCGCATCCACGGCCAGGACGACGCTATCCTCGAGGACGGCGGTGATCCAGTGCGTGGGCACCAGCTTTTTTTCCTTTAGCAACAGCCCTTCAGAAATGACGAGGTGCGTGGCGCGATCGGCCATGGGCTCGGTCAGCACCTCTTCGACGTCGCCCACCTGCTCGTCGTCGCTGCTCAACACCTTGGCTCCTCTCTTGAGGGCGACCGTCCCCTCGGGGATGTTGCGGCTGGTCTCCAGGACGTATTCCGGCACGGGCTGGGTGATGGTCGTCGAGCCCGGCGCTCCCCACGCGCCATAACCGACGGGTGGATACCAGTACACCGAGCGGTCCACGGTCAGGTCTTCTGGCTGGTCCACTGTCCGGGGCGTGCGGTGCACGCCTGAGGGCACGTATTCGGTCTCGGTAAAGTTCGGAAGCTCTTCCAGGTCGGCGGCAGCGGGGCGCAGGTTGATGTCGCCCTCTTCGGTGACGGTGGATACGAGGCTCATGGGCACCACCTTGTCTTCGCCAAAGAGAATGCCCTTTCGGACGACGATCCCGGTCACCTCTTTGCTCCGCGGGTCGAGGACGAACCGATCTAGCGAGCCGACCCGCTTGCCTTCCGCGGTATAGATAGTTGCTCCTTCTTTCAGTTGCATCTTGACTCCTGTTTGCATCTCGCGTGGTGCTGAGACGTTGATTCAACAGGACGCTCGGCGGGCCGGCCTCGAATAGCCTGGCTCGCCGAGCGTATCTGTGTTTGGGGGGCCCTGCGGCTGGTATCTTTGGCTCAGGGCGAGCATCAGTTTGAAAGGAGGACGGCAGAGCTGACCTCGGCCGTCCTCCTTATCATGCTCGACGATACCTCTGTTAGTCCTTGATGTCCATACCGGCCGGGCGGCGCAGCGCCACAAGCGATCCGACGACAAGGAGGACGAGTCCAAGACCGACCAGGGCGATGGGCGTCCAGGGCGTCGAAGAGCCGCCGGTCTCGGGCAGTTGTCCGGGCTCGCCGGTGGCCGTGGCTTCGACGTCGGCGCCGGTCGTCGGCGTGACTTCAGTCGTGGCCGTCATCTCGGCGGTCGCTTCGGTGGTGGCAGTCGCTTCGGTCGTGGGGGTTGCCTCTTCCTGCTCCAGGCCGGTTACAGTGAATGCAGGGGCCAGCACCTGGCCGTCTACCTGCACGGGCTCGTCGGCGCCGGGGAACTCGTAGGTGCCTTCGGTGCCAAGGTCGGCGTGCAGCATGGCATACAGGGTCTCGGTGGCCGCCGCGGTGTCGATCTCGACGACCACGTCCGTGTTCTCGCCGTCCTGGACGGCCGAATGTCCAACGACCGCCCCTGGCGCGCCGTTGTTGTCAGCGTGGATGACGATCCAACCCAGGCCGTCGCTGACAACCCGATCCACCGTCACGGTTCCATTCTCGACGGCCTGATCGCTGACTTCTACGGTGGGCGTGACGTCCTGGGCAAAGGCCGGAGCAGCCAGGAGCAGCAGTGCCGCGACCATCCAAACGAGTGTCTTGTGCGTTCTGAACATGGTTCTTCCTCCCTTATACTTGTCTAGAATTGATGGACACACATGCCTGATTGTAACACAGCCCGATACCCGGCAAACGATGGATCGAGTTGAAGTCCAGGTTGGGCTTGGTTTGCCAGGGTTTGAATTGTGTTGGACGTGAATTCCCTGGCGGCTCCCGCAAGCACGCGACGGGAGCCCCCCGCTACAGCAAAACTGGTTGCATGGACAGGCCTCACCCCCTCTCCCAAGCCGGCTTATCCTTGCATCTCGCCTTCACTGCCCGACTCAAAGAGCGCGGTATACTCTTCGGGGAGCTGTGACAGGAGGTCCTGCATCTCCCCTTCGGTCACCGAGTCGCGCACGACCGAGATCACGGCCCGGGCGTGATGGATGGCATCGGGCAGCTCGACCTCTTCCCGCTGGCTAACGCGCCGGAAGAACTCTTGCAGGCCAAAGCTCTCGCTGCTGCCTTCAGCCGTGAGATAATGGGCAACTTCGCGTGGTAGCTGGGCGGCCAGATCCTTGGCTTCGCCTCCGAACAGCCTTTGGCCCAGCACCTCCAGGGTCGCGCGTGTGGCGCGCACCGCCTCGCCGCTGGATGCCAGGCGGGCGCGGTTTTGCACGCGACCGATAAACTCGTCATACTGCATGGTCTGCCTCCGTCTCGATGACGCTATTTCTGCCACGGCTCGGCTACGGAGCTGCGGCCCAGCTCGAAGGCATGGCGCAGCGTGCCGGGCAGTTCCTCAACCTCTCCCCGGGCGTCGATGCTGCCGTGAAACAGTCGCGCCCAGAAGTCGGCCTCGTATAGCCTGAACATTGAACCGATGGTCTCGGCGGCACAGTCAAAGCTCTGCTCCGTCTGTCCTCCCACGCACAGAAACACTCCGCGCCGCCTCTTGTGGCCGGCCTCGGTGGGCGGGAGTTCTTGTTTCTTGATCACCTTCCTGACCCACTGGCACTGGCTGCGGTCGACGATGAGCTTGAGCTGGGCCGGCACGTTGGCAAAGTACAGCGGTGCCGCGACGACGATGACGTCGGCCGCGATCATCTTCTCGCACAGCTCCCGATAATCGTCCTCGGCCACGCAGCGGCCGTCCTCCCAACCGCTCCACGGATCGACCGTGGCGTCCAGGTGCAGGTCGCAGATGGACAGCTTTTCGACGACCGCCCCGCCGCCGGCCGCTCCCGACAAGAACGTGTCGAGGAGCGTCTCGGTGTTTCCTCCCCGCCGCGGGCTGCCGGCCAGTCCCAGTACCTTTGTCACCTGGTCTGCGCCTCCAGCTCGGATTCCAGTTGGAGCCACCGGACAAAGTCGCGGCGGCGCACCAGGCCCTGGAGCGTGCCGTTGGTGGTCACCGGCAGTTGGCGGACATCCTGTTGCTGCAGGCGGTGCAGCGCCTCGGCGGCGTCCTCATCCGGCTTGACGGTGATGAGGTTGCCCTCCGGGGTCATCACGTCGCGGACGAGCGTCGTGTCCCACTCGGTACGGGGCACGTCGCGCACGTCGTGCAGGCAGATCATGCCCAGCAGGTGGCTCCCCTCCACCACGGGAAAGCTGTGGTCGTCGGTACCCATGACGTATTCGTGGACCAGGCTATCGATGGTGATGTCGGGCGGCACCGTGGGCGGGTTGCTGCGCATGAGGCGCCGCACGGGCACGTCCTCCAGCATGTCCTGGACCACCACCTGCTGGTAGCTGCGGCTGGCGCTGCTGTTCAGAAACCAGCCGATGAACGCCAGCCACAGGCCGCTGATGGGGCCTGTGCCCAGGACGGGCAACTGCACGCCGAACACCATGGCGATGCCCGCCACGATCATGAGCCAGGCGATGCCCTGCCCGATCCACGAGGCCCAGCGCGTTGCCTTCCGCAGGTTGTTCGAGAGCGCCCAGAAGATGGAGCGCAAGACGCGGCCGCCGTCCAGGGGAAAGGCGGGGATCATGTTAAAGATCCCGACCACGATGTTGACGGTGCCGAGCCACAGGAGCAGCGTGGTCAGCGGGCCGAGGCTGGCGAGGAATTGGTTGGGAGCCGCGGCGGCATTCGGCAGGGGGCCGGCGCTCGCCACGCCAATGACCACCAGGATCGCCCCCAGGACAACGCTGGTCAGGGGACCCACGATGGCCATGATGAACTCGGCGCCGGCCGAGGGCGGTTCCCTCTGGATGTTCGACACGCCGCCGAACAGAAAGAGGGTGATCCCCCGCACCGGTATGCCGCGCGCCCTGGCCACCAGCGAGTGAGCCAGCTCGTGGGCCAGTACCGAGCCGAAGAAGAGCAAGGCGGCCACCAGGGCCGTTCCCCACGACAGAGCCGGCCCCCAGTCGGGATGGACGCCACCGAACACGGACGCCAGGTTCCAGACCACGAGGACAAAGATGAGCAACCAGCTCCAGTCTACGCGAATATTGATCCCGAAGATGTGCCCGATACTAAATCCACGATCCATCATCTCCTCCTTTTCATCGGTGATCGT
>JAAYZQ010000211.1 GCA_012514775.1 Anaerolineaceae bacterium | reverse complement strand
CCGAGCAGCGCCGGGCGCAGGCGCAGATCCTGGATCAGCAGCGGGCGCTGGCCATGCTGCAGGAGCGCGAGCGCCTGGCGCGTGAGCTGCACGATAGTACCGGCCAGGTGCTGGGTTATGTGAGCTTCCAGGCGCAGGCCATCGCCCAGTGTGTGCGCACGGGCGACACGACCAGGGCGGAGGCGCAGCTCGCCCGGCTGACCTGCATGGCTCAGGACGCGCACGCGGACCTGCGTGATTCGATCCTGAGCCTGCGATCCGGAACGCCGGAACACTGGTCGTTCCTGGCTGTCCTGGAGCAGTACCTGGCGGCCTACCAGGAGAATTTCGGCATTCGCGCTGAACTGCTCCTGCCCCCTGGCCTGTCGGAGGGCGACTTTGCGCTGGGGGTCAGCGTGCAACTGCTGCGGGTGATCCAGGAGGCGCTGACCAACGCTCGCAAGCATTCGCTGGCCAAAAGCGTGTGCGTGACCTTGGCCTGCGAGGGTGCGCAGGCGACGATCGTGGTGGCCGACGACGGCGTCGGCTTTGCCCCGGAGGCACTGCCCGCCCATGGGCAGACGCATTTCGGGCTGGCCTTCATGGCCGAGCGCATGGCCCAGATCGGGGGCGATATGGTGATCAAGTCCGAACCGGGCGCGGGCACGCGCGTCGTGTTCCATGCGCCTCTGGCGATCACCGGCGAGGAGGGGTGATGAGGGTGCTGCTGGTCGACGATCACCGCCTGCTGTTGGAAGGCTTGACCAACTTGCTCGAGGCCCACGGGGTCGAGGTCGCGGGAACGGCGCACGATGGGTGCGAGGCGGTCGCCGCGGCGCGGGCGCTGCGTCCCGATGTGATTCTGATGGACATCAGCATGCCCAAGTGTGACGGGCTGGCCGCGACGCAGTTGATCCGGGCGGAGTGGCAGGATGCCAGGATCGTCATCCTGACCACCTCGATGCAGGACAAGGACCTGTTCGAGGCAGTCAAGAGCGGGGCCTTTGGCTATTTGCTGAAGAGCATGGATGCTGACGAGCTGGTGGAGGCGCTGGGCCAGGTGCAAGAGGGCATTCCGCCCTTTTCCCCCGGCCTGGCCGCCAAGCTCTTGAGTGAGTTCACACGCCTCGCGGGGCCCCGCAGTCCGGATGCCGCTCCGGAATCCCCGGCGGCGCCGGCCAGTACACCGGTGGCGGAGCCGGCTTTGACCGCCGGGCAGCGGGAGGTGCTGTCCTTGGTGGCACAGGGTCTGTCCTACAAAGAGGTAGGGGCTCGGCTGAGCTTGAGCCCACGTACCGTCAAGTACCACATGGCCGAGATCATGGCCCGGCTTCACTTCGAACACCGGGCGCAGGTGCTCGCCTACGCCGGGCGTCTCGGGCTGGCAGAGCAGGGTAGCGACTAATGAACTTTGACAATTCAATAGGGTAATAGGATAATATGGGGACTTCACGCATAGGTGGTGCGACATGCCGAAACGCCGCTACCTGAGGTTGAGCGAGAATCAACGCGCTGAGTTGGAAAGGGTACTGCGTCGTGATTCCCGGCCCTACATGCGGGAGCGTGCCTCGGCTTTGCTGCAGATCGCAGACGGCCGGTCCGCTCACTGGGTGGCTCGACAGGGCTTGCTGCGCGCGAGAGAGCCGGACACCGTGTACCGCTGGCTCGATGCCTATGAAGAGGGAGGAGTGGAAGCCCTGACCCAGCAACCTCGCCGCCAGCGAGGCTTTTCCCCCTGAGCAGGTAGCAGCCTGGCAGGAAACGGTGAACAGCTCACCCGAATCGCTGGGCATCAAGCGTTCTCGCTGGACATTGACAGCTCTGCGTCAGGTGGATGTACTCTGGAGTCGATACTCGGATGCCGGCTTGTGGCGCCTTCTCCGTGCTCACAAGATCCGCTACAAGCGCGGTCGACAGTACGTTCACAGCCCGGATCCTCAGTATGTTCAGAAGCGAGATGCCTGTTGGGCGTGTGTCGAAGCTGCTCGGCAGCATCCCGACCAGGTGGCAAGCTACTTTCTAGACGAGCTGTCGTTCTACCGCCAGCCCACTGTGGCTCAGGCTTGGCATTTGGGCGGCCCATAGTCAGCCTCTGGCTCGCCGCGCCCATCGCAGCAACGTGTATCACCGTGTTCTTGGGGTGCTGAATGCGGTCACGGGCAGGGTTGTCTTCAACATGGCCAAGAAAACGGACGTGCCCTTCATCTGCCGCTTCCTACGACAACTGCGTCGACTCCATCCCGATATCCAGGTGCTCAACGTCATTTTGGACAACTGGTATCACGTGCACGACCATGCGGACGTGCAAGAGACGGCTCGGCAGGAAGGTATTACCTTGGTCTACCTGCCCACGTATGCACCGTGGCTCAATCCCATCGAGAAGCTGTGGCGCAAGGCCTATCAGGAAGTGCTGCACTTACATCGCTGCAGCGACCACTGGGAAGAGCTCATCCAGCGCATGCACGACTTTCTCAGCTGCTACAGCTCAGGCTCCAAGGAGCTTTTGCGGTATGTCGGCCTATTACCTTATTAAGTTGTTAATGTTCGTAAGTCGCTACTGCGTTTCTCCCCCGGCGCCAATCGCATCAAGCGATGTAGTCACGACTTCAGTCGTGCCCTGTCCCTAGGGACAGTCTCTTGCAGCTCGAGAGACTGTCCTTTTTCTGTACCCAGGGACATGGCGCGGCGCTGCCGTTTCGGCTATGATGGAAGTGAGGTGAGAAATGGAAAAACGGCGACGGGTCATTCTCTACGGCAAGTCGGTCATCGTGGGCGCTGTGGGCGCAAGCCTGCGGGACGCCCCCGGCCTGGAGATCGTGCCCCTGGTGCCGCCGGTGCCGAAGGCGGTTGTGCTGGGCGCGCTGGCGCCGGACGCGATCATCTTTGACTTGGAGGCAGCCCACCCGGACGCGGCGCTCTCGCTGCTGCGCGAGCGGCCGGGGCTGCTGCTGATCGGCGTGAACCCGGCAAACGATGAGCTGCTGGTCCTTTCCGGCCAGCAGGAGCGGGCAGTGGCGGTGGCGGATCTGCTGAAGGTGATCCGCCGGACAGATTTGAATCCCGAGGGAGACGAAAAGACCCAAGAATCTAGCAGAGCTGGTGGTGAATGTTGTTCCGAGGCGCACCAGGAGGGATAGGAGGAAAAGTATGGAATGAGAACCAGCACGCTCAGTACGGGCTCAGTTTTTCGATCACAATCTGCTGAAGGGAGAATAGATCATGAAACGCTCAGTTGTACGTTGGAGTGTTACGGCGCTTGTTCTGGTGGTGCTCACCCTCGCGGTCCTACCGGTTGCGAGCGACAACCTCATTCCCGCTTCAGGGGAAGCGAAGGCGCAGTCGCAGCCGGCATCCGTCGGCCAAGCGGCGCCAAAGAAGTCTGATCAGGAGGACAAGAAACTAAACTCGTTTGTTTCTCGGCTGGAAAGCGATGGCTTTTCCGTGATCGAAGGCAAGTTCGGGTTTTTCCCTCTCCTCGACATCTGCCTCATGCCCGGATCCCCTGTTGACTGCGTCTATCTCAATGCCGCTAGCCCGTATCTGGTGCCATTCCTGCCGGATGACCTGGGAAAGGATTTGGGGTTGCCTGCAGAAACTTCGCCCGTGTGGAAACTGCGGCCTGACGAGGCCGTGGTCGTGGTGGGACATACACCCCCGCCCTTGCGTTATTTCGGGATCATGACCTACGTCGTGAAAAGGTACTTTCCTGCGGATGAGCAAGGTGGCGCGGGTTATCGGACCTACTGGAACAACTTTGGCGAACAGGAGAGCCACCTGACGATTCACACGGCCGGCACTCCCAACGGGGCTCCGGGAGACCCCTGGAACAGCCTCTTCATCTACATCCTGACGGCCGACCGCACGATCGACGCCCGGGTGCGTGAAGCGGCGCGTACAGCGGGCTACGCACCGCCCATCATGAACACGGAGCCTATGCCGCAGTCGCTGCTCCAGATGGGCAATGAGCCAGGTGATGACGGGTTCGCCATGGTGTGGCGAACAGCGCATCCGGAGAATGAGGCGGAGCTGGATGCCTGGAAGGCGGACCCCCCATTGCGTGTCTTCAAGATAACACCCAACACGGAACCGCCTCAGGGAATGAGCAGTGACCCCTTCCCGATCCCTGGCTTCCGCGCCCGCAGCACCGGGGAGACAGAATTCGGCCTCCTGCCCGCGGTGCGAGAGTTGCGGCAGGCCATCCTCGACACGTACAGCGGCTCGATGATGGCGGCTGAGGAATTCATTTCCGAGGTCGATTTCAACTTTGGCGGCATACACTGCTTCGAATGGGATATCAACTGCCTCGGACCCTCGATGAACGCGCTCTACCTCTGGAACGCGGACGGCATCGGAACCCTGGGACCAGACGAGTTCGTGGTGGCCTATGGGGTCAATCACCGGCTGACAGGCATGGCCAGCTATATGAGCGTCAGCATGTACGGCATGACGAAGCATGTCACGAACGACTCGGTCGACAGCGCAGGCGGGGATGGGGACCAGCTTGTTGGGACTGCGGCGGACTACCTCCCCGCAGGCCACCCTGGTGTGGACAAGCTGTATGCCTACAAATTCGCGCGCGACTGCGGCGGGGAAACAAACTGCTTCGAGGTGCCGACCGACTGGCCGGGCGTCAAGCTCGATGAGGTGGCCTCTCTGGCCTGGCGCGCGTACCTGAATCCGACAACCAGGACCGCAGCCGATCCAAGTGAGGTGATCTTTGACCGGGCAATCAAGTTCAGCCCCATGCCCTGATGCGGGCGGCAATAAGAGAGACACGGAGGCGCGGTGACACGGAGACGTGAGGAATCCATCTTCGTGTCACCCTGCCCAGACAGAATGGGGAGGACTGCAATGGTGCGCCCTTAAAGCCCGATCTCTCCCCATGCCGGGTTGGCGCTCAGGATACCAACCCGGCATTGCTCAGGGGAAATGAAGAGTTGACGGTTCAACTGGAAGGAAATGGAGGGAGCAATGAAATCCCGAACAGGAGCTTGGTGTGTTTTTCTTGCGGTTTTGCTGCCGGTAGCCCTTCTGCTGGGCAACTGTACCTCAGTTGCGCCGGAGATTGAAGAAACAGCTGCCCCAACCCAGGCTGAGCAGGCGCAGCTCCCGAACCCCGCTTCGGAGCATTGCGCGGAGCAGGGGGGCACGCTCGAGATCCGCATGGAAGGCGGTGGCGAGGTGGGCTACTGCCAGTTCGCCGACGGCAGCGAATGCGAGGAATGGGCCTTCATGCGCGGCGAGTGCCAGCCCGGCCAACCGGTGGCCGAGGTCCATCTGCCCGAGCCCTCGGAGGATATCATCGCCCGCGCAGCCAAGCTCAAACCGCTGGACATGTCCCAGAGCGCGCTGCTGTCCGGCCTGGCCGGCTGGGAGCTGGCCGTCCTGGACAGGATGAAGCAGGCGGCCGCCGCCATGGACGCGGCTTACTGGCAACAAGTAGGCCCGGACGATGAGGCGCTCTTCCGCAGCCTGGCCGGCGCCACGGATGCGACGGAGGCGGCCGAGCGCTTGATGCTAGACGCCAACTACGGCCGCTGGGATCGCTTTGACGAATTTGTGCCTTTTCTGGATGACGAGCCGCGTCCGGCCGGCGGCTACGTCTATCCGCGAGACCTGACCAAGGAGGATTTGTACGCCTACATCGCCGCCCATCCCGACGACAAAGACGGCCTGCTCAGCCCATACACCGTCGTGCGGCGGGACGAGGACCGGCTGGTCGCCGTGCCCTACCATGAGGCCTATGCCGAGTTCGTCCTTCCGGCGGCCGATCTGCTGGACCAGGCGGCCGCGCTGAGCAAAAATGAGTCGCTGACCATTTACCTGCGGCTGGAGGCGGAGGCTTTGCGGACCGACGAGTACTTTGACGCCGACATGGCCTGGCTGGACCTCGATTCAAACTTGGATATCAGTATCGGGCCCCACGAGGTCTATGACGACCAACTCACGGGGCAGAAAGCCTTCTACAAGGCCAACGTGCTGATCGTCGACCGGCCGGCCGCCGAGCAGTTGTCGGCGCTGATGGCCGCCATACCGGCACTGCAGGCCCGCCTGCCCGTGCCCGCCGCGCACCGTCCTGACCAGACCGGTACCATGACACCCCTGGAGATCGCCGACGACGTCTACCGCGCGGGCCAGGTGCGCGCCATCATGGAAGGCGTGGCCTTCAGCCTGCCCAACGATCCGAAGGTTTGGGAGGCCAAAGGCGCCAAGAAAGTGATGATGGGCAACTACCTCGACGCGCGGCGGACCGAGGTGCTGACGCCGCTGGCCAACGCCATCCTGGCCGAGGAGGCGGCGCAGCAGCTCGACTCCCAGACCTACTTCAATTGGGTGCTGCTGCACGAGGTGTCACACACCCTCGGGCCGCGCACAGTGGAGAAGAACGGCGAGGAGCTGACGGTCAGCGAGGCCCTGGGCGAGTACTATTCGCCCATCGAGGAGGGTAAGGCCGACATCACCGGGCTATATGGTGTGCCCTACCTGCTGGACGAAGGCATCCTCACCGGCTCCCTGGAGTCGCACTACGTCGGCTACCTGGCTGAGGCGCTGCGCTCGATCCGCTTTGGCCCTGGCTCGGCCTATGGCATGATCCGGTCGGCAGCCTGGAACATGTTCGTCGAGCGGGGTGCGCTGGCCTTAGATCCCGCAGCCGGCAAGTTCAGCGTTGACGTAGAGAAGATGACGAAGGCTGTAGAGGAACTGAACGTGACTCTGCTCACCATTGAGGGTGAGGGTGACACCGCGGCAGCCAAGGGCTTCCTGGACCAGTACACCTACGTGGCGCTCGATCTACAGGCACTGCT
>JAAYZQ010000210.1 GCA_012514775.1 Anaerolineaceae bacterium | reverse complement strand
TTGACCGTCCGCCCCCGGTTGTCGTACTCGTACAGATGGCCGTTGCTCGTCTCGCTGCCGGTATACATCACCCGCAGCCGGCCCCAACTGTTCTTGTCCAGCGCGTCGCCCTTGACGTTGTCGTACTTATAGTTCACGTCCGAGCCGGTGGGATAGTCCTTGAGGGTCAGCCGGTTCAGCTTGTCATAGGTGAAGGCTATCCTGTCGACCGTCCCCGTCTTGGGCCCATCCTGGGTTTTCAGGTTGCCTACGGCATCGTACGTGTAGTCCCACTCCCCCATGTCGGGGTCCGACATCCACGTCTTGCGGCCCAACATGTCATATTCCATGCTCGACACGTTCAGCGCCGCGTCAGTCACCGTCTCCAGGTTGTCCAGCACGTCGGCCGTCCATCCCCAACCTCCCCGCCCACCGCCGGGTTGCAGCCCCCGCCTTTTGGTGCTATAATCTCTCCGCACCCCTGCCCCACGGGCAGGAGCCTGCGCCGGGTGCCATCTTGTGCCCACGAGAATTGTACACGGAGGAGTGTCTGACATGTCACAGAAGGAGTATTGGGATACCTATCTGCGCGCCGAGCTGGAGGCCATCGATCCGGATATCGACCTCATCATCGACTTTGAGGAGGAGCGCCAGGCGCGCAAGCTGATCATGATCCCCTCGGAGTCCATGGCCCCCCTGTCGGTGCGCACGGCCCTGGGCAGCGTGTTCAACAACGTCTATGCCGAGGGCTACCCACCCCTGCGCATGACCCGCGACGACGAGGCCACGCTCCTGGACGTCTCGCACCAACTGGCCTACTATCGCCGCTACGCCGACCGGCGCTTTTACAAGGGCGTCGATTACGTCCATTTCGTGGAGACCCTGGCCCAGCGCCGCTGCGCCGACTGCCTGGCAAACGACCGCGTCTCGTCCGCCGACATCTATGTCAACGTCCAGCCCCTCTCGGGCGCCGCGGCCAACCTGGCGGTCTATGACGCGCTCGTCGAGGAGGGCGACGTCGTCATGGGCATGGACCTCTACCAGGGAGGGCACCTGACCCACGGCAGCGCCTTTAACTTTTCCGGCAAGCGCTACCACGTGGTCAGCTATGGCGTCAGCAAGCGCACCGGGCAGCTCGATTACGACGAGATCCGCAGCCTGGCGCGGGAGAACCGGCCCAAGATGATCATCGCCGGCTTTACCTCCTATCCCTGGGCGCCCGACTGGCAGGCCTTTCGCGCCATCGCCGACGAGGTGGGCGCCTATCTGCTGGCCGACATGAGCCACCCCGCGGGCATGATCATCGCCGGCGCCTTCCCCAGCCCCATCGGCATCGCCGACGTCACCACGTTCACCACGCACAAGACCCTGTGCGGCCCGCGCGGGGCCGTCATCGTCTCCACCGACGAGGACCTGTCCAGGCTCATCGACCTGGCCGTCTTTCCCGGCGAGCAGGGCGGGCCCCACACCCAAAAGTTCGCGGCCATGGCCGTGGCCTTCAAGATTGCCCAGAGCGAGCCCTTCCACCGGCTCCAGTGGAAGATCAAGGAGAACGCCGCCGCCCTGGCCCAAGGGCTGCAAAAGCGCGGCCAGAAGCTGGCCTACGGCGGCACCGACAGCCACTTTTGCATGCTGGACCTCAACGGCGTGCCGGCGGCCGCGGGCAGGGGCAAGGGAGCCAGGGGAGAGCCGCTGCGGGGCGAGCCCGCGGTGCGCATCCTCGACCTGGCCGGCATCGTGGCCAACAAGAACACCATCCCCGGCGACGTCGAAACCTCCCTGGCCATGGGCATTCGCCTGGGCACCCCCTGGCTCACCCAGCGCGGCTTTGGCCCGGCCGAGATCGACCAGGTGGCCGATCTCATCCATCGGACGGTGATCAACATCCATCCCTTCTCCTACCTGGGATTGGCCGGCGAGCTGCCCAGGGGTAAGATCGACCTGGACGTCTTTGAGGAGCTCAAGGCCGAGGTGGCCGCCCTGGCCGCCAGGGGGGTGGCCGAGACCGAGGGTGAGGGCCGCGAGTACCCCCACTACTACCGCATCTGGGACGTGCCCTCCAGCCATTATCCCGGCCTAAAGACGGCCGAGGGTCCCGGCCTGGACGCTGCGCTGGAAGCTGCCCGCAGCGGCGCCCTGCTGCTGGATCGCTCCGACGCCGGCCTGCTGCGCGTCAGCGGCGATCGGGCTGCCGCTTCGCTGCAGCAGATCCTGACCAGCGACGTGGGGGCCCTCGAACCCGGCCAGTGCCAGCTCGCCTTCCTCCTCAACGAGGATTCGCTCGTCATCGACGACGTCGCCATCCTGCGCCTGCGCACCGACGAACAGGGCCGCGACCGCTACCTGCTGCGCACCAACGCCGCCAACCACGAGCGCGTCAAGGCCTGGCTGCGGGCCATGGGCGACGGCTACACCCTTTTCGACGGCCACGACGTCCTGGCCAAGGTCGAAGGCCCCATCATCGTCGACGACCTGCGCCACGTCATGACCGACGAGACGGGCTGCCTGGTGGGCCTGGCCCTGCACGGACCCAAGGGTGCCCGGGTGCTCGAGGCCGTGGGCGCGCTGCCCGGCTACCGCTTTGACCACGGCGGCGGTCACGTCGAGCTGGCCGTGCCCGCCGGGCAGGTACAGGCCGTGTACGACCGGCTGGCCGAGGCGGGCGCCACCGCCGCGGGCTCGGGCAGCGCCGAGGCGGTTCGCGCCCTGCGCGAGGCTGCCGGCCTGCCCGATTACAGCCGCTATCCCCACTACGGGCCCGATTCCGGCCGGCCCACAGGGCTGGAGATGTACCAGGCCGGCCACGCGAACCGCTTCGAGCTGTGTGTGCCCTACTTTGTGGGCCACCGCAACCTGGATCCCGTCCGCATCCGCCCCGACCTGCCGGTCTTTGAGTGGCAGGAACCGGAGGACGCGCCCCCCCAGCGCACGCCGCTCTACGACTGGCACAAGGCCCACACGCGCAAGGCCATCCCCTTTGCCGGCTGGGACATGCCCGTGTGGTACACCGGCGTGCTGGACGAGCACAAGGCCGTGCGCACCGCCGCCGGCCTGTTCGACGTCGCCCACATGGGCGTCCT
>JAAYZQ010000209.1 GCA_012514775.1 Anaerolineaceae bacterium | reverse complement strand
TGCACATGGTGGGCGCCACGACGCTGGACGAGTACCGCGAGCACGTGGAAAAGGACGCCGCCCTGGAGCGGCGCTTCCAGCCGGTCCTGGTCAACGAGCCCAGCGTGGAAGACACCATCAGCATCCTGCGCGGGCTGAAGGACCGCTACGAGGTGCACCACGGCGTGCGCATCCAGGATTCGGCGGTCATTGCCGCGGCGGTGCTGTCGGACCGATACATCACGGAGCGCTTCTTGCCCGATAAGGCCATCGACCTGATCGACGAGGCGGGCAGCCGCCTGCGCATGGAGATTACCTCCAAGCCGCAGCAGCTCGACCGCGTCGATCGCCAGATCATGCAGCTCGAGATCGAGCGCGAGGCGCTGAAAAAGGAGCGCGACAAGGCCAGCAAGGCCCGCCTGCAAAAGCTGGAGAAGGAGCTGGCCGACCTGCAAGAGGAGAGCCGCGCTCTCACCGCCCGCTGGGAGCAGGAGAGGGCCGCCATCCAGAAGATGCAGGAGACCAAGGAGAACATCGAGCGGGTGCGCCACCAGGCCGACGAGGCCACGCGCCGATACGATTTTCAGCGCGCCTCCGAGCTGCAGTATGGCGAGCTGGCCCGCCTGGAAAAGCAACTGGAGCAGCAGGAAGAGCAGCTCAGTTCGCTGCAGCAGGACGGCCAGCAACTGCTGAAGGAAGAGGTGGATGCCGAGGACGTTGCCGCCGTCGTGTCGAGCTGGACCGGGGTGCCGGTCAGCCGGCTGTTGGAGGGCGAGATCGAGAAGCTGCTGCGCATGGAGGACCGTCTCCACCAGCGGGTCGTGGGCCAGGATCAGGCCATTACCGTGGTCGCCAACGCGGTGCGACGCAGCAGGGCCGGCCTCCAGGATCCCAACCGGCCCATCGGCAGTTTTCTGTTCCTGGGGCCAACGGGCGTGGGCAAGACCGAGCTGGCCCGCAGCCTGGCCGAGTTCCTGTTCGACAACCAGGATGCCATGGTCCGCATCGACATGAGCGAGTACCAGGAGCGGCACACCGTCTCGCGCCTCATGGGCGCGCCGCCCGGCTACGTGGGCTACGAAGAGGGCGGGCAATTGACCGAGGCCGTGCGCCGGCGCCCGTACAGCGTGGTGCTCTTTGACGAGATCGAGAAGGCGCACCCCGAGGTGTTCAACGTGCTCCTCCAACTGCTGGACGACGGGCGGCTGACGGACGGGCACGGACGAACGGTGGACTTTCGGAACACGGTGGTCATCATGACCTCCAACGTGGGTACCGAGTTCCTGGACGGCCGGGAGGTGCAGACCGACGAGCAGCGCCGCGACCTGGTGATGCAGGCGCTGCGGCAGCACTTCCGCCCCGAGTTCCTGAACCGCATCGACGAGATCATTATCTTCCACGGGCTGTCGCGGGAGCACCTGAAGGAGATCGTCGAGATCCAGGTGCAGGGCCTGCGCCGGCTGCTGGCCGGCCGCGGGCTGGAGATCGATCTGACGGAGGCGGCCCGAGAGCTGCTGGCGGAGGAGGGCTACGACCCGGCGTATGGCGCCCGCCCGCTAAAGCGCGTCATCCAGCGCCAGGTCCAGGATCCCCTGGCCCTGCGGCTCCTCCAGGGCGACTTCCAGGAGGGAGACCGGGTGCGCGTCGACGCCGTGGACGGTCACCTGACCTTCGAGCGGGTGAACAGGGCCGCCCAGCCTGCCTGACAGCACGGAGCGGGCGCCCAACAAACGAACGCTACGACGGGGGACTAGACCGGGCCGGAAGAGGATCCCGGCCCGGCCCTCGGGTTAACAATTGAATCTGGCTGCCAGATCCCGCTGGGACCCTGGAACCCCTACTTCTTGACCCACTTGACGGCGTCCCAGGCGATGAGCCGCGAAAGGTAGGGCTCGCCGGTCACGTCGGCAAGCGACACATAGTCGCCGCTGTTGCCCTGAAAGCTGTAGGTGCCCAGCGACACCCAGCGGTCGCCGTTGGCCGACTGATCGACGATGCGCAGGGCAAAGCCATCGGCGTGCGACACCCAGTAGCGGGCCCTGGCGGTCGTGGTGTAACGGTAGGGAATGTAGGCCAGGACCTCGTAGCGGCCGGGCTTGAGCTTGGGATACCACCGGCCCCAGTTATAGTTGGGCTGGTTCGACGTGTTGTTCCTTGTCCAGGTGAGGCGGTTCCCGTAGCCCTCCGGCTCGGTGTGCCAGCCGGTGGGCGAGCCGCCCTTGACAAAGCCGGGGTCGGTGTCGTCGACGACCACACCGTCGGAGCCGTTGCTGCCATCGGTGCGCTTCCAGGAAAGCCGGGCCACGGCGTCGCCCGTGTTCTCATAGTATTCCATCTTGATGGGCACGTTACCGGCGGGCAGGTAGATGTCGCCGGTGTAGGTCCGGGCCGCCTGGTCCTTCCACTGGTCGATGAGAAGGTGGTTGTTGACCCACAGGCGGGCGCCGTCGTCGACGGTTATTGAAAAGCGATAGTTGCCGGCACCGGGGTTGATGGTCCGTGTCCAGCGCACGGAAAAGACGTCGGCTCCCACGATGCCGGGTGCGGGTGAGGCCGCACCCCAGCCAAAATCGATCTTGGCGTCGTCGCGCACCAGGAGAGGGCTGCCGGATAGGCTCTTGTTGCCATAGTACTCGCCGCGCCAGTTCTGGATGGCCGAGACGGGCGCCCAGGAGACGCTGACCGTCGCGTCGACGGTGTTCTCGTAGTACTCGACGACTACCATGTGGTGGCCGGCGCCGAGGCTGATCTCGGCCACCACGGTCTTGGGCGGATGGTCGTTCCACTCGTCGATGAGCAACCTGCCGTCGACGTAGAGGCGCAGCCCATCGTCGCTGACCGTGGTGAAACGATAGCTGCCCGCTGCCAGGTCCAGGTAGCGGGTCCAGCGGGCCGAAAAGCCATCGGCCCGCACCAGGGGGTCCGGCGAGCCGCCGCCCCAGCGATGGTCGAGGTTGGTTTCCCGGCGCTCCAGAACCGGGGCGCCGGCCAGGGTGGTGTTGTTCCAGTAGGCTGCGTGCCAGCTCGGATCCGAGTCTTGGGGTTGGACGGGGCCCTGCGCCAGCGCGAGGCCGGGCAGGAGAATGAGAGCGGTGAGAGCGCTCAATAGAAACATCCTCTTGTCCATTCTCCACCTCCATCGAGATCTGGCAGGGGATACCTGCCAGATATGGGACGCTTCTCCCGGGCTTTTGGTTCCGGTGGGCTTTCAGAGTCGGAAGGCCCCTTGCCAGGAAATGGAATCGGGGTTATAATGTTAAGGAGGGCTGCCCAGCCCTGTCCTGCCCGTCGCCGCTGCGGCCGTGGCAGGGCAAGGAGGCAGCCTGATTACACGTTGCGTAACGTGTGCTACTTACACGGGGCGCCGTTTGATTAAGATAGACGTATAGAGAGAACAATACGCGTGGGCCGGAACTTGAGGCCGGCCTTACTCAGAGAGTTCAAGTCTTCGCGGAGCGAAGAAAAGAGGTATTCAGAAATGATGCGATTTGATCGTTTTACCGAGCGGGCGCAGGACGCGGCCATGAGGGCCTACGAAGTCCTGCAACGCTATGGACATACCCAGGTGGACACCGAGCACCTGCTTCTGGCGCTCATCGAGCAGCCGGACGGGGTCATTCCCGAGATCTTGCAGCGCATGGGTGTCGACCTGGAAGCCATCACGCGGCGCCTGGATGAAGAGCTGAAACGCTCGCCCCGTACCCAGATCTATGGGGGAGGGGTTGGGCAGGTGTACATCACCCCCAGGCTCAAGCGGATCATCGACCAGTCCAACGACGAGGCGTCGCGACTGAAGGACGACTATATCTCGACGGAGCACCTGTTCCTGGCCATCGCCAGCGAGCGGAACACCCCCTCCTCGCGCATCCTGGCGGAGGTGGGCGTGACGCGCAAGCGGATCCTGGACGCCGTCGAAGAGGTACGCGGCGGGCAAAAGGTGACCACGCCCCAGGCCGAGAGCCACTATCGCACGCTGGACAAGTTCAGCCGCGACCTGACACAACTGGCCCGCGAGGGCAAGCTGGACCCGGTCATCGGCCGCGACAGCGAGATCTTGCGCCTCATCCAGGTCCTGAGCCGGCGCACCAAGAACAACCCGGTGCTCATCGGCGGCGCGGGCGTGGGCAAGACGGCCATCGTCGAGGGGCTGGCGCTCAAGATCGCCGAGGACGACGTGCCCGAGATCCTGAGCGGCAAGCGCGTCTTGCAGCTCGACCTGGGGGCCATGGTGGCAGGCACCCGCTTCCGGGGCGAGTTCGAGGAGCGGCTGAAGAACGCCATGGAAGAGATCCAGCGCGCCGAGGGTGAGATCATTCTGTTCATCGACGAGCTCCATAGCGTGGTCGGCGCCGGCGGCGCCATGGGTGCCATGGACGCTTCGAGCATGATGAAGCCCGCCCTGGCCCGCGGCGAGCTGCGCTGCGTGGGGGCGACGACACCCGACGAGTATCGCCGCTACATCGAGAAGGACAGCGCCCTGGAGCGGCGCTTTGCGCCCATCTGGGTCGAAGAGCCGTCGGTGGAAGACACCATCGACATGCTCTACGGCCTGCGCGACCGCTACGAAGCGCACCACAACGTCAGCTTTACCGACGACGCCCTCGTGGCCGCGGCGCGCCTGTCGCAGCGCTACGTCACCGACCGCCACCTGCCCGACAAGGCCGTGGACCTCATCGACGAGGCGGCCAGCAAGCTTCGCGTGGCCATCTACTCGATGCCCACCGACCTGCGGCAGCTCAAGGCTCGCCTGCAAAAGCTGGCCACCGAGGAAGAGGCTGCCTGGCAGAACCGCGACTATGAGCGGGCTGCCCAGTACAAGGCCGAGCGCATGGCCATGGAGGGCGACTTTACCGAGCAGCGCGACGCCTGGCGCAAGGAGACCGGCCTGGACGAGATCGTGGACGCGGAGGACATTGCCGAGGTGGTGGCCAGTTGGACCGGCATCCCGGTGAACAGCCTGCTCCAGACCGAGGCCGACAGGCTTCTGGGCATGGAGGAGCACCTCCACCGGCGGATCATCGGCCAGGAAGAGGCCATCAATGCCATCGCCGACGCCATCCGGCGGGCGCGCAGCGGCATGAAGGACCCGCGCCGGCCCATCGGCAGCTTTATCTTCCTGGGTAGCTCGGGCGTGGGCAAGACCGAGCTGGCCAAGGCGCTGGCCGAGTTCATGTTCGACGATCAGGACGCCATGGTGCGCATCGACATGAGCGAGTACCGCGAACAGCACACCGTGAGCCGCCTCTTTGGCGCGCCTCCCGGCTACGTGGGCTACGAGGAGGGCGGCCAGTTGACCGAGGCCGTTCGCCGGCGGCCCTACCAGATCGTGCTGTTTGACGAGATCGAGAAGGCGCACCCGGACGTCTGGAACGCGCTGCTGCAGATCCTGGAGGACGGCCGGCTGACCGATGGACAGGGACGGATCGTGGATTTCCGCAACACGGTGATCATCATGACCTCCAACATCGGCACCGAGTACGCCCGCCAGGGCGGCACGCTGGGCTTCTTGCGGTCGGGCGAGCCCGGCGGCGACGAAGAGGCGCGGGAGGCCAGGACCAAGATCGAGGAGGGTCTGAAAAAGACCTTCCGGCCCGAGTTCCTGAACCGCGTCGACGAGATCGTCATCTTCCATACTCTGACGTTGGAGCACATGGAGCAGATCGTCGATCTGCAGATGAACGAGATCCGCGAGCGCCTGGGCGAGCGTGGGATCAACGTGGAGCTGACAGACGCAGCCCGCGGTTGGCTGGCCAGGGAGGGGTTTGACTCGGCCTTTGGCGCCCGGCCGCTGCGCCGCACACTGCAGCGCTACGTCGAGAGCCCGCTCTCCAAGCGCATCCTGCGCGGTGAGCTTCAGCCCGGCGACCAGGTGATCGCCGACCTGGGCGAAACCGAAGGCGACGAGCGTGGCCTGGAGTTTCGGCGCCAGGAGGCCATCCCCGTGGAGCTGCCCCAGTCTATGGACCAGGCCAGCGAGACCACGGACTAGCGGCTGATAGGTAAGTTACGAACAGCTACCGCTCCGGGCGGGGCTAGCGCCCCAGCCTGGAGCGGTAGCTGTCGATCTGGGCCGAGTGCTCGCGCTTGTGCCCGTAGCAGCCGTAACAGATATAGTCCTCCAGATCGTATTCGGCGCCATACCAGGGCAGGGTGCCCGCGCGCCTGCGCACATCCTCGGGGATCTGGGGCAGGAGCACCAGGGTCTGGGCGTGGGCATCGGCCAGCTCGGCCCGCACCTCGTCGACGGTCATGGGCTGGCGGCGGAGCACTTCGGGGTCGTTAAACTCGGCCGTCCCCAGCTTGAAGCGATCCAGGGTGGGCGTCGTCGCCTCGCCCAGGAGTGACTGCAAGATCTCGACCAACACCTGCTCGTGGGAGGCCAGGTGGGCGATGACGTCCTTGGTCGACCACACGCCCACCACCCCGGGGGTGTGCCAGTCGGCCTCCGGCAGGCCATCCACCACCTTGAGCACCGTGCGGTGCCCGTACTTTAATACGTCCAGGGGGTTCACGGCTCTCTCCCTTCCAGGATCTGGGCTGCTGCCCGTTCTTCGTGGCAGTGCCCGCAGCCAACGTGGGGCTCTTCCACTTCCACCAGGTATTTGCTGCACACGGCCTCCACGGCCACCTGGCGCCTGAGGCCCAGCATCCGCTTTTCGACGCGGCCCTCCAGGACCATGTTGGGACAGGCGTTGGCCCGCAGAATGCCCGGCACCGGGCAGCTCTTGCACAGCTCCGGGCGCCACGGCGCGGAGCGTGGGTTTTGCGCGATGAGCCGGCACTCTTGCTTGTGCCGGCCCCGGTAAAAGTCCTCGTAATAATAGCGGCACTCTGTGCCAGCCGGTGTGATCATTTCCTCTGTCTACTTTCTATCTTCTATCGCTTGCCGCAGGGATGGCGGGCGTGCGAGTTCTTTCGTTTGGCCGTCTATTGGTGCACCACAACCAGCGTGCCTTTGGGCGCCCACTCGTAGAGCCATTTGGCCTCGGTGGTCGTCATGTTGACGCAGCCGTGGCTCATGGGGTGGCCAAAGTTGTTGTGCCAGTAGGTGCCGTGGATGGCATAGCCCGCGTAAAAGAACATGGTCCACGGCACGTTGGCCAGGTCGTAGCCCGGCCCGGTCATGCGCGTCGCCCGATACTTGGCATAGACGCGAAAGCGGCCGGTGACCGTCGGGTACTGCCAGGTGCCCGTCGAGACGACGGCGTTCAGAACCGTGGTCTGGCCCTCGTGGGCATAGAGCCGTTGCTCAGAGAGATCGACCTCGATCCACTTTTCCGTCTCGCTCTGGTCGGCGGGTACCCTGGTCGGCGTGGGCGTCGCCGTGGGCACGGGCGTGGGGGTATAGGTAGGTGTGGGCGTGGGCGTGTAGGTTGGCGTCGGGGTGTTGGTCGGCGTGGGTGTGTAGGTCGGCGTCGGGGTGTTGGTCGGCGTGGGCGTGTAGGTCGGCGTCGGCGTGGGTGTGGGCAACAGCGCTGCCAGGACGCTGCGCGGTGTGTCGCTGGCCAGCGCCAGGACGACGAGGGCCAGGGAAACCAGGGCCAGGATGGCCCAGCCCCAGGGCCAGGGCCGGGCCGGACGCTCGGGCGGCTCGCCGGCGGCCACCAGGGGCCGCGGTACCGGTGCGTGAGAGATGCTGACCGCCGGCACGAGGGCCTCGCGGAGATAGGCAGGGCGATTGCCCGCCGCCCGCCGCAGTTTCCGGATGCCGGCATGGGCCCGCGCCTCGGCCGGATCGATGGCCAGGACGTGCACCAGGTGGGCCATGGCCTCCTGGGGGTCGTCTACGACGGCTGCGCGGGCCAGCCAGGCCTCCTTGTGGCGCGGTTGGATCTCGAGGACGGCGGCAAAGTAGCGCCGGGCACGGGCGCGCTGGCCTGCCTGGGCCGCCTCTCGGCCGCGCTGCATCAGGACAGCGACCTGCTCCTCGGTTTGTGCTTGTCTGCGGTCGTCCTTCATCCGTATCTCCGGCCTGTCCGGCCGGCGACCGGAAGGCATGTGGTCATAACGATTATACTCGAAAAGCGCGGGCAGATCAAGAGCGGATTTGTGTGCTACGGTTGCTGCACAGTTTGCGCGCAGGACGTCGATGAATCCGGAGGGCGCATCACCCACTGCCGGGGAGGTGGTCGTGCTGCCAGGACGCCGCCGCGGCCCGGCGGTACGGCACGGGCGTCGCGACGATTTGACAGGCCGGGCGGGCAGTGGTATAAACCTCTGCCCCTCAAGGTATCCGGAGCCGACCGCGGGGCGGCCGATCGCCGGGTTAGCCATCGCCAATCGGGGGCTTGACAAATTTGACGTATAATGTTATACTGTTCTTGCGAGTGAACCTTAACGCACAAGATGCTAGGCGGTGGTGAAGGACGGCTCCGAGTGGAGGCCGCGCCGCACTGCGATAGTCTGCCGATGACTCGGAAATCCGGCCACGACGGAGTGATAGGGAAGAGAAACGCGACTTTGCCAGGGCCGTGACCATCAGCGATGGCGAACTTGACGCCCATAAGTTTGTGTGGTTAAATCATCTTTCGCGTGCCAAGAACCTTAACCAGGGATTAACAGCAGCGATTTCGAGCTCCGAGGATGCGGAGCCAAAGAATCTGCCGATGTCTCGGAAAAGCTGGCCGGTGGCCAGGCCGTAGAATCTGCGGAGGAAAGGGCGAGGAATCGAGGGAGGTCGAGCGCGCATGGCGCCCTGGATGGGGTCTCGGGCAGCAGCGTACCTTAACTTGGACAATCGAATGCAAACCCGGTGTTGGACTTGACAACGATCCCCACATCTGTTATAATGGGGACGTAATCGGAACCTTAATCCAGCTACAATCAATGCCAATCAGGGGACCAGCAGATGAGCGGGAAGAATCTGCTGGTTGCTTTGTCCTCTGCAAGTGCAGGTTCCAGACTTGACAGCGTCGCAGGTGAAATGGTACAATGGCGACCTGTCTGTACGGAACAAGCGGGCAGAAAGTAGCACGACCGATTAGAATCAGGTCACAGCGGGAGCTGTACTTGACAGGAAGGGAAGGGAGTGGTAGACTCCCGGACCGTGGCAAGAAGGACTTTAACAACTGAAGAGTGGTAGGAAGACAGCAAGTGCTTTGGGTCCTAAACTCTGTGAATGAATTTACGGAGAGTTTGATCCTGGCTCAGGATGAACGCTGGCGGCGTGCCTAACACATGCAAGTCGAACGGGAACCCTTGGATTCGTCTGGGGGTGAGAGTGGCGAACGGGTGAGTAACACGTAGGTGACCTGCCCCAAAGGGGGGAATAACTGCTGGAAACGGTGGCTAATACCCCATGTGCTCGGTGGTTCGGTCCATCGAGTAAAGCCCTTCGGGACGCTTTGGGAGGGGCCTGCGGCCCATCAGGTAGTTGGTAGGGTAATGGCCTACCAAGCCGATGACGGGTAGGGGGCGTGAGAGCGTGACCCCCCACACTGGCACTGAGATACGGGCCAGACTCCTACGGGAGGCAGCAGTGAGGAATATTGCACAATGGACGCAAGTCTGATGCAGCAACGCCGCGTGCGCGATGAAGGCCTTCGGGTCGT
>JAAYZQ010000208.1 GCA_012514775.1 Anaerolineaceae bacterium | reverse complement strand
ACAACCTTCTCAGCACATACAGCGCCATGGTGGTCACTTTCTGCCGGGGGGGCCCGCCGGGAACGTCGCTCCTGGCGCCCGGTGTGGGAGCGCGACCTCGCCTGCCGCGATTTACCGCGGACCCGGCAGGCTCCCCCGGAGTAGGCTATTAGCGAACCCGTTTTTGCATGCGGTAGCCCACGCGCAGCCAGGCCACGGCCCCATCTGCGTCGCGCACCACGTCGACGGGCAAGCCCTTCAAGCGGCCGTCCAGGAACAACAGCCGGTCCGGCTCGCACAGCCCCAACGACACCGGCGGCGGGCATGGCGGCGGCGGCGAGTCCTTGGTCGGGAAGCCCGCCGTGTACCGGATCTGGCCGACCAGTCGCCCGGCCAACATGCCCAGCTCCAGATCCACCATGTATCGCGTGTATAGCCCGGCAAACGCCGCCAGCTCCTCTGGAGATGCCTCGATGGCCTCCGGCTCGCTCACGTTCAACCCGGCATACTCGCGCAGCGCGCACTTGGTCACGTCCTGGTTCACGGCAAGGCCTTCGTCGGCGTTCGTCATCACGCCGATGGCCAGGCCGTGCTGCGGCACCAGCGTCAGCTCCGCCTGCTGGCCGATGGTGCTCCCGCCGTGCGACACGCGGACCACCCCGTCCGTTGCGTCGAGGAACCAGCTCAGGCCGATGGCCTGGTCCTTCCACATCGTCGCCTGCGGCGTTTGCATCAGGGCCATGGTCTCGGCCGCCAGGAGCCGCGTCCCGTCCTCCGCCGTCCCGTCGCCCATGTGAAAGCGACCGTAGCGCAGCAGGTCCCCGATGTCGCACACGAGCCCGCCGCACGGGTTATCGGCGCGCGGGATGGGCCACGGTGACGCCACCTCCGGGCCATTCGATCCCGCCGAGTGCCCCACGACAAAGCGATGGATCATGACGTCGATGGGGTTAAAGAAGGACCGCTTCAGGCCCATAGGCTCCAGCACCAGCTCCTGCATGGCCTCCTCGTACGTCTTGCCGGTCACCGCCGCCACGACGTGGCCCGCCAGCGATACCGCGGCGTTGTTGTAGGAAACGTACGCTCCCAGGGGCACTTCCTGTTCCAGCTCGGCCATGGCCGCCACGTACCGGGCCAGCGCGTCGTCGCCAAAACTCATGTCCGTGAACAGGTCGCCGCTCCAGCCCGCCGTGTGCGTCAGGAGGTGCCGCAGGGTGACCCGCGCCGACGTGTCCTGATCGACGACGGCAAAGTCGGGCACGTACGTCCGCACCGGCTCGTCGAGGGACAGCTTGCCCTCCTCGACCAGCCGCATGATGGCCGTCGCCGTGTAGGTCTTGGTAATCGATCCGATCTGAAACAGCGTGTCGGGGGTGACGGGCAGTGGGTGATCAACGCTGGTTACCCCGAGCCCGGCGGTTTTGATCTCTCCCTGGTGGAGAATGCCCACCACGGCACCCGGCACACCGTTGGCCTTCATGGCCGCCTCGGCGCAGGCTACGACCTGCTCCCAGGCCGATTCGTGCTTCTCGCTCACGACAGTTCCTCCTTAGACTCGCGGGGCGCTGAGGACGGCGCCCTGCTGAATGAGGGTCGCTTCGGTCACGGCCCCGGATTCGTCCCGCTTGAACTCGATGCGCACGCCGGGCTGCCCTTTGACGGCGAACTCGGTGCCCTCCACAGGCTCCAGCTCGTACTCGGGCTGACTCGGCATGGCCAGGACGAGGGTGTGCTCGCCCTGGAGTGCGATGTGGATGGGCGTGCCCATCAGGTCGTACTCGCCGGCCAGCGGCTCCAGGAAGCTCCGCTCGCGCATCGACGCGGGCGCCACGCGCACAAAGACAATATCCTTGACGCTGTCCTCCAGGGGCAGCGACAAGCTGGCGATGCGCCCCTGCACGTCGGTGGCAAACGACACCTTCAGCTCGATGTCCTCCATCGCGAATTTCATGTTAAAGGTATCGTAGTGGTAATGGGTCATGGGCAGGTCGAACTGGTTGTAGTGGGCCACCAGGCAGTCGCCGTCGAGGGTCACGGTGAAGGGGCCGTAGCCGGGATGCTCGTAGTTGCCGGCATAGTCGGCCAGCGGGTGGGAATGCGGCGCGTCCGGCTTGCGGTCCTCTTCCGACTTTTCCTTGGCCTTGTCGGCCGCCGCCAGCATCGCGTCTATCTCGCCCTTCAGCCGCGGCCCCCAATCGACGAGGCCCAGGCCGAGCAGCCGGTCGTACAGGTCAAAGGTCACGACGTAGGTCAAGAAGGAGCTGTTCATGTTGGTGAGCACCACCGCTCCTATTCCCTCGTCGGGTATGAACGACACCAGGCTGGAAAAGCCGTCGATGTTGCCCCCATGGTGAACCAGCGTGTGGCCCCGGTAGGCGTTGATGAACCAACCCATGCCGTAGCTCGGCAGCCCGATCTCCTTGCCCTTCATGATCAGGTCTATGCCGGGCATGCCCTGGATGACCATCTGGGGGGTGTGCATCTGCGACAGGTTGCCGGGCGAGATGACCTGCCGGCCCTTGAACTGCCCGTTGCTCACGTGGAGCAATACCCAGTTGGCCATGTCCACCAGGTTCGAGTTGATCGAGCCCGCCGGCCCGATGGCGTCGATGTTGCGGAACGGAATCCGCCGCACCTCCCCCTTCTTCTCTTCGTACGGCAGCGCAAAGTCCGCCCCCCGCTGCATCTCCTCCACCGAAAAGTTGCTGCACCCCATCTCCAGCGGCCCAAAGATCCGCTCCGCCACCACCTGCTCCCAACTGCTGCCCGCAAGCTGGCCCACCAGGTGACCGGCGGCCATGTACATCAGGTTCTGGTACTGAAAGTAGGTGCGAAAGTCCTTGTTCGGCTCCAGGTAGCACAGCCGGTCAAACAGCTCCTGGCGCGACAGAGGGTTGTTGTACCACATCAGGTCGTGGCGCGGCAGCCCCGAGCGGTGGGTCACCAGGTCCCGGGGCGTCATGCGCTCCGTGGCGAACGGGTCCCACAGCCGGAACGTGGGCAGGTAGTCCCGCACCTGCCTGTCCCAGGCCAGCAGGCCATCGTCGGCCAGGACGCCCATGGACATGGTCGCGAAGGCCTTGCTCGCCGAGCCGATGGCAAAGACGGTCTCGGGTGTCACGGCCAGCCCGCCCTCCACGTCGCGCAGGCCAAAGCCCTCGGACAACACCACCTCGCCGTCCTTGACCACTGCAATGGCCACGCCCGGCACCTTCCAGACGTCCATCTGTTCCGCCACGAACTCGCGGTATCCTTCCAATTCGGCAATCATGTCGTTACTCCGTCTCCTGTCGGTGTTGTACACCGGTGTCGGACCCGCCATCGGGTCTCGCCTGAGTGTGATTTGAAACCTGGTAGATCCTGGCCAGGCTCGCCGGTCGCTGAGGACGCGCCCTGCTGGATGAGGGTCGCTTCAGTCACGGCCCCCGGCTCGTCCCGCTTGAACTCCATGCGCGCGAACCTGTCAGGCCTGGCAGGCCTGACAGGTTCGCGGCTGCCGGGTTACTTTACCAGGTAGGCGTCGTCGAGCAACAGATCATAGGTCCTGGCGACCACCTCTCCCTCGACGTCGTTGCTCACCGCATAGTAGCTCAACGCCGACAGCAGCGGGGCGATAAACGCCTGCTCGGTGATGTAGCGCTGCACGTCGTCCACCCACTGCTGCCGGGCCTCAGGATCGAGCGTGGTGCGGGTCTTGGTCAGCATCTCGTCCAGTTCCGGATCGCTGAGCTGGCTCATGTTCATCGCCCCGACCATGCTGGAGTGGAACAACTGGTAGAGGATGTCCGCATCGGACCAGCCGACCTGCATCATGCCCATCTCATAGTTGCCACTGATCTCGTCGCCGACGAGCGCACCCGCTTCCTGCTGTTCAAGCTGGACCTCGACACCCAGCGCTCTGAACTGCTCCTGGAGAATCTCGGCGATCCGCAGCCAGGTTTCCTCGCCGGCGATGGTCTTTAGCGTGAACTGGAGCGGCTCGCCGTCCTTCTCGAGCATGCCCGAGGCATTGGCCGTGTAGCCGGCCTCTTCCATCAGCGCCTTGGCCTTCTCTAGGTTGTACTTGTACCCGACATAGTCCACGCCCTGCCAGTAGCCGATGGTGGCCGGGGAGAGCGGCCCGTATTGGGGCACGGCCTGCCCCTTGGTCGCAACCTTGACCACCACGTCCCGGTCGATGGCCATGCTCAGGGCCTGGCGCACCCGCACGTAGTCGAGGGGGGGCATTGCGTTGTTGAACTGGAGATAGGGACCCGTGCCGGGCTGGAAGACGTCGTACAGGGTAAACAGGTCCGTCTGCCGGATGATGTCCACGTCGTTGGGTGACACAGCGCTAACGTGGATTTCGCCGGCCTCCATGCTGACCACCTGGGTGGCCGTTTCAGGGATGATGCGAAACTCGATCTCGTCAAAGTACCAGGGACCCGCGTGGGCATACTCCGGTGCCCAGTCAAAGTCGGGATTGCGCTCCAGCACGATCTTTTCCCCGGTGACCCACTCCTTGAACCGGTACGGGCCGCTACCCATCGGCTCGCGGCCATAGTCTTCGGCCTCGACGGCTTTTTGTGACAGGATGCCAAAGTAAGCGGGGTCGGACAGGCTGGTGAGCAGCGGGAAGAATGGCTGCGGCAGGTGCATGACCACGGTCAAGTCGTCCGTTGCCTCGATGGACTCGACGGCGGCCAGAGCGGCGCCTGCGGCACCGGGGTTGGCCGGGTCCTTGGCCCGCGTATAGGTCCAGGCGACGTCCTGGGCGGTCAGGGGCGTGCCGTCCTGGAAGGTGATGCCTTCCTTCAGATGAAAGGTCCACGTCAGCCCGTCCTCCGACATCTCCCAGCTCTCGGCCAGGTAGGGCACATAGTTGCCCTCCGGATCCTGGAGGACCAGCGAGCCATGGACATATCTCATCACGGCCCACGAATCCTGTCGCACGGTCTTGTGGGGATCAAGGCTGTCCGGCTCGCCGTTGATGATATAGACGAGCGTCCCACCCGCAGCCGGTCCCGCGGTCGGCTCGGGGGTGGTCGTGACCACTTTTTCCACGACCTGGGGGGTGCCCTCGACAACGACGGTCTCCACGATCGTCTCGGAGACAACCCGGGTCACCTCTTTCTCGACAACCTGCGGAGCCGGGGTAGGGCCGCACGCGGTCGCGAGCAGGCTGAGTACAATCAGCGCCGACAGCAGTCCGATGGTCCTTGGTTTCATGGTTCGCTCCTCCTTTTGTTCGGCCTCAATGCCAAATCCCGGCCTGGGGCCGGTGGGTGATACCATATTGTACCATCGGACGGTCCTGTTACGCATCGCCACAGCTACGTATTCCAGGCTCGTACAAACCACGGCCTGTGCGTGCGGGAAAGGTACGTATTTCTACGTAGGCAAATCGCCCGCCAGCCCTTCGTGCACGGCGTATAACGCGGCCTGGGTGCGGTTCGCCAGGTTCAGCTTGCCCAGGATGCTGCTGACGTGGGTGGTCACGGTCCGCTCGCTGACGCCCAGTTGCTGGGCAACGTCCTGGTTCGACATGCCCTGGGCCACCAGCTTGAGCACTTCAACTTCGCGGGCGGTGAGGGTCGCCCCGGCGGGGGGTGGCTCGGGCGGACCGTGCAACGCGCGGATGACTTTCAAGGCGGTCGATGGCTGCAACGACAGCTCGCCCCGATAGACGTCGTGGATGGCATGGAGGAGGTCGCGGGAGGACGAGTCCTTGAGCAGATAGCCGGTGGCTCCGGCCTTGATGGCCTCCAATGCCAGCCGGTCCTCGGCAAAACTGGTCAGGACCAGGATGCGGGTTTCGGGGTTCTCGGCCTTGATCTCGGCGATGGCCTCGGCCCCGCCCTTGCGGGGCATGACCAGATCCATGACAATGACGTCGGGCCGCAGCGCGCGGGCCTGGAGAACCGCCTCGACCCCGTCGGACGCCTGGCCCACGACCTCCATCTCCGGCCGGGCCTCGATCAGGGCGCAGATCCCTTCCCGCACCACCGTATGATCCTCCGCGATCAGGACGCGGATCCGCTCCGCCTCGGTCATCACAGCCCCTCCCATCGTTCTACCCGCACTTTCACAGTTGTGCCCGCCCCTGGATGCGACACGATCTCCAGCCGGCCGCCCAGAGCCTCGGCGCGCTCGCGCATGCTCGCCAGGCCCAGGCCGCCTCGATCGGCAGCCGCCGCGACGTCAAAGCCGCCGCCATCATCCTTTACGTCGAGCTCCAGCCCTTGCCCATCTGCCTTGAGGCGGACGGCTACCGACATGGCAGCAGCGTGTCGCAGGGCGTTGTTGAGCGCCTCCTGCGCAATGCGGTACAGCCCTTCCTCCACCGGCGCGGGCAGATCGATCTCGCCGTCGACCGAGAGGCAGACCTGGAGGCCGGTGCGGCCCTCTACCGCGTTCAGGCGTTGCTGGAGCGCCCCTACCAGCCCTTCCTCCTCGAGCATCGGCGGGCGCAGCTCGTACAGCAGCAGCCGCATCTCCCTGAGCGCCTTGTGGGCGGCGTCCTCGATGCGAGCCAGGTGCCGCCTGGCCCGCATCCCATCGCCCGCCTCGAGGACCTCCTGGGCCGCTCCGGCAAACACGACCAGGCCGTAGAGCGACTGGGTCACGGAATCGTGCAGCTCGCGGGCCAGCCGGTTCCGCTCCTCGACCACCGCCAGGGCCCGGCTGCGGTTGTACAGCCGCGCGTTCTCGATGGCGACGGCGATCTGGTCGCCCAGGCTCTGCAGGACCAGCACCTCCTCGGCGGTAAAGGCGTCCTTCTCGGCGCGCTGGAGGTCGAGCGTGCCGATCATCTCGTCTCCGGCGCACAACGGAATGACCAGCTCGGAGCGCGTCTCGGGCAAATGCTCGCCGGCCAGGAATCCGGGCTCCTGGGACACGTCGTTTACGAGCACCGCCTCGTTGGTCTCGGCAGCCCGGGCGTTCAGGCTTGGCCCACTGAGCGGCAGGCGCAGGTCCTGAGGTCCCGGGGGGCCGCTGGCCGCCCGTCCGATCAGCACGCCGCTGTCCCGGTCAAGCAAAAAGATCTGGATGTAGTAGTAGCCAAAGGCGTCGCGGATGAGGGCCGTCACGCGGGCCAACAGGTCGTCGATGTCCAGGATGGAGGTGATCTCGCGGCTAACCCGCGCGCTCGTCTCCAGCTCCAGGGCGCGGCGTTGGAGCGCCTGCGTGCGCTCCTGCACCCGGCTCTCCAGCCCGTCGATCAGCTCGCGGAGCTGAGCCGTCATGCTGTTGAAGGCGCCGGCCAGCACCCCGATCTCGTCTATCCGGTCGACCGGCGCCGTGTGGTTCAGATCGCCCGTCGCGACCTGGGCCGCGGCGTGTGCCAGGCCAACGATGGGCTCTGCGATCCGGCGTGTGATCAAGAGCGAGGCACCGACGGCCAGCACCACGGCCGCGAATACCACGGCCAGGTTAACCGCCAGCCCGGCAATGATGGCGCGAAACGCTTCGGCCAGATCCTGCTCCACCAGGAGCGAGGCCTGTAGCTCTGGCACCCAGCGGTACACGCCGAGGACCGAGACGCCTCGCAGATCGTCGTACGTGCCCGCACCGTTGGCACGGGGGGTGATGGCAGCCTGGAGGCCGCCCAGGTCCGTACCGACGGCTTGGGCGCCGGAGCTGCACACCGAGTCGGCCGTGAGCAGGACGCCCGTGGCGTCGGCCAGGTAGGCCTTGCCCGTGGTGCCCAGGCCCGTCCTCTGGCTCAGGATCTGGGCCAGATGTTCCAGGCTGGCCCGGCCGGCCAGCACGCCCAGGAGCTCGCCGTCCTGGTAACGGATGGGCAGCGCCACGATGGCGGATGGCTCGACGGTGGGGCCCACGCAGAACTCGGGCTGCACCGTCGGGCCCTCCAGGCCGCGTTTGAAGTAGTCTGCCTGGCCGTGGCTCTCGCCCTCATGGGCGGGATCCGTGGACAGGGCCACCCGCCCCTCGAGATCGAGCAAGAACAGCTCGTCGTAGTGCCGCGTGTGCGTGACGAGGCGGCCAAGCCAGTTGCGCGTGACCTTGTTGTAGGAGCTCAAGTACTTGTTGTCGCGGGCCAGGTCGAGCACCACGTGGACGCGCTCCAGGCCATACTCCTCGTTCGCGGCCACAGTCAACTCGCCCTGCATCTCCTGGATCCAGGACCGGATCTCGAGCTCTTGAAGGGCCGCCACCGACGCCAACTGGTCGAGCGCTTGCTGGCGCCCGGTAAAGTACCCGACGACGATCGAGCCCAGGGCAATCGCCATGGCTGGCAGGAGCGCCATGCCCACGAAGCCAACCAGCAAGTGCGCGCGGATGCTGGCGCCTCTCGGCCTTCCGGTCATGAAATGGTGATGCTTTCCAGCCCGGCCAGGAAGCCGGGATCGATGTCGGCCCCGTGCCCGGGCGCATCGGACAAGATCACCCGGCCCCCGTCATAAGCCATCCCACCCACCACCGGGTCCTCGGCAAGAAAGAAGGCAGCATCGAGATCGACGAACCGGACGTTGGGATGGGCCGACACGAAATGGGCAGCCGCGCCGAGGCCCAGGCGGGTCTCGGCCATGCAGCCCACCATACACCGAATGCCCGCGGCCTGGGCGACGGCGTCGATCTTGGCCGCCGTCCGGAGACCACCCGACTTGGCCAGCTTGATGTTGAACAGATCGCACGCCCCCATGGACGCCAGCTTGAACGCATCGCGGTGATCGAACAGCGATTCGTCGGCCATGACGGGGAGCGGGCTGTGCTCGCGGACGTGCTTGAGGCCGGCATAGTTCCAGTGAGCGACCGGCTGCTCGCAGATCTCGACGTCAAAGGGGGCCAGCGCCCGCGCGGCGAGCACAGCTTCTGGCGGATCCCACCCCTGGTTGGCGTCGATCCGGATGGGGAAGCCGTCGCCGAGCGCCTGGCGTATGGCCCGGATACGACGGACGTCCTCCGCCCAATCCACACCCACCTTGACCTTCAGGGCCGGAAAGCCGCCCTCCTTGACCTCGGCAGCCCGGCGGGCCATGATCTCGGGCTCGTCGATCCCGATGGTCTTGCAGGTGTGAATCTCTCTTTTCCCCCCTCCGAGGAGTGCGTACAGCGGCAGCCCGGCGTGCTTGGCCACCAGGTCGTGCAACGCCACGTCCACGGCGCACTTGAGGGCCGGATTACCGACCAGGGAGCGATCCAGGTCGTCCATGCGCTCGTGCAGCGCCAGGGGGTCCTGGCCAATCAGCAGGCGGGCGAGTGATTTGGCGATCTCGAAATCGCTCGCCTGGCTTTCTCCGACAATGAACTCGAGGGGCGATCCCTCGCCGAGGCCGGCGAGGCCGTCACTCGCATGGATCTTGACCAGGATGTTGCGCGCGTGACTGACCGTGCCGATTGCCACCCGAATCGGCCCCAGGAGCTCGACATTGAGCTGAAAGATCTCGACATGCGTTATAACCGTCACCGTTCACACCTCCTCGTGTTATCAGCGCCCCACGTTATACCGGGTTCCGGCAATGGCGCCTCTTGCTTGCATCCGGTGGCGTGATTCGCGCCAGCGCGAACGCTCGCTCATCTTAACACTTCGTGGCGAAAATGCAAATATCGGGGAGCTGTGCTGTGAAGGTTGCTCTTGCCCTGGACGGAAAACGGCTCCCACCCTTGTGGTGAGAGCCGATTGGTGAAGGCATTGTGCCTCTTCTGGCTCCTCGGGGAAGACTCGAACTTCCAGCCAACCGGTTAACAGCCGGTCGCTCTGCCAATTGAGCTACCGAGGAACGGTAACGGCGCCCATTATACCCGAGCGCCGTTTTTTCGTCAAATCCTTACCCCAGGTAGTCCCTGAGCTTGCGGCTGCGCAGGGGGTGGCGGAGCTTGCGCAGGGCCTTGGCCTCGATCTGGCGGATCCGCTCGCGGGTGACGCCAAAAGCCTGGCCGACTTCTTCCAGCGTGTGGCTCTGGCCGTCTTTCAGCCCGAAGCGCATCTCCAACACCTGCCGCTCCCGGTGGTTGAGCGAGTTCAGGATGAGGCGGAGCTGCTCGCGCAGGAGCTGCTGCGACGCGGCGTCGTCGGGCTCGGGCATCGTCTCGTCCTTGATAAAGTCCCCCAGGTAGCTGTCCTCATCGCTGCCCACGGGCGTCTCCAGCGACATGGGCTCCTGGGAGATGCGCATGATGCGCTCCACCTGGCCGGCTGCCCGCCGCAGCTTGCGCGCCAACAGCGGGTCCAACCGCCGCTCGCCGTCCAGCGCTTCCTGGATGGCCTCCCGGTCCTCCTCTTCGAGCCCGACGATGACGCCCATCTGGGGGTCGAGGGCCAGGTCTTCGGGCCGGGGGTCTCGTCCCAGCTCTTGCTGGAGCCGGCGCTGGGTGCGGATAAGGTGGCTGATGGTCTCGACCATGTGCACCGGGATGCGGATGGTCCGTGCCTGGTCGGCGATGGCGCGGCTGATGGCCTGCCGGATCCACCAGGTGGCGTAGGTGGAGAACTTGTAGCGGCGGCGGTACTCGAACTT
>JAAYZQ010000207.1 GCA_012514775.1 Anaerolineaceae bacterium | reverse complement strand
GACGGGTCGGCCCGACTTGGCAATTTCGTCGGCGACCATATAGGCGTCCGTGCCCTCACATCCCAGGCCCACTACCAGGACTGCCGCCGAAGCGGAATGGTTCGCCAGGGCCACGATCTTGTGCACGGGGCCATCCCGCAGAGCGCAGCCGCCCGGATAGCCGAAAAGCTGAGTGCCCACGGGAAAGAGGCTCTGGAGCTTTTGCGCCACCACCAGCGAACAGTGGGTGGTGTAGACGATAGAGACCTTGTTGCGGATGCCCAACTGCCCATCCGGCCTGAGATAACCTAGTATGTCCATTTTTCCCCTTTGATGGCGATGAGAATGTGGAATGATCAGGCGTGCACGCCGTACTTTTCGTGCTGGAAGCCAAAGCGCTCGCTGCGGCAGTTGTGGACGTGCACCCATTCTCCGGCCCGGATGTCGTTCAGGGCCTTGCCGATAGGCAGGCCATACTTGAGGATGTCTTCTCCGGCGGCGATGTCCCGCAAGGCGAATTTGTGCCCAAACTCGATATCGTTGCGGAGCACGACCTCCGCCGAAACTTCTCCCAGGCTGACCCGAACGGTCTCCCCGGCAGACAGGTCGGTCAAGGCTGTGGCAACGTCATCTTGGGCGTTCAGCAGGATGGCTTTTTGTGTCACGTGCGTTTCCTCCGGTATCTGTTGCGATAGTACCACCGTGGTGGTATCCCCTGGAAGTCTTGGGCAGGTGGATAGCCTGCGGAGATTATATCGTGGATGCATGGTCAGGGGATAGCGTGCAGGGTGGCCATTGCCTGCATTCTGTTTTTCAAGGGGCAAGCCTATCATAGCATCGGGGATAGGCGGTGTCAACAAGAACGACCTATGTGCGTTCGGAAGCGCCGCTGCCAGGGAGGATGACGCGGATGGCAGCAGGCACGACCGAGGCGTGCCAGGTTTCCATATCGATCGTCTCGCCATCGATCTGGGCGGCCTGGGGAGGGGTCGTGGAGATGGTGATCTCGCGCCCTTGCCAGTGCTGGAATGGCGCGCCGGATTCGTCCCGGCGCACCATGCTGGTAGCCAGCGACAGAATCGCGTCCGCATCCGCCTTGCCGATGAGCAGCACGTCCAGCAGGCCATCCGTCATGGAGATACTGCTGGCCAGGGGCAGGTTGAGCAGCCCCAGGTTGCCGGAATTGGCGATGACACAGGCCACCCCGTCGGCCTCGATGGGCGGGTGGTCGTCGATGACGATGTGATAGTGGGCAGTTGGGGTATCGCGCATGGCCTGGATGGAGCGAAAGGCGTAGGCCAGCACACCCAGGCGGTCCTTTTCCTCGCGGTTGACCGTTCCGGCCAACGTACCGGGGATGCCGATGCCCACCGCGGCAGCAAAGTAGTAATCGCCTACCCGGCCCATGTCAATCGCTTGGAGGTGGCTATGGGGGGAGTTGACCAAAGAGGCGGCGTCTTCCAGGTTCAGCGGAATGCCCAGGCTCAGAGCCAGCGCGTTTGCGGTCCCGCCGGGGAGGATGAGCAGCGGCTTCTTGCTGCCGACCAGGCCGCTGGCGACCTCGCGCACCGTGCCATCGCCGCCATAGATGCCCACTACATCTATCTCGGTGGATCGGGCTGCCTCCACGGCGAATCGGTAGGCGTCGCCGCCCTTGTTGGTCACGGCCACTTCCCATGTGATGTCGGCAGCGTGGAAGGTCTGGTTCATTATCTGGAGAATGGGGCGGTCCTGGCCGGACGCGGGGTTGATGATAACCCGGATGTGCTGGTATTTGGACGTGGGCATATCGCGCACAGGCTCGCGGCGGCGGATGCCACCCTCCACAAGCTCCCTGATCTGATCGCCCAGACTGCGGGGATTGCCTTCTTGTTCAGGCCGATTGGCGTCCATCTGTTGGCACCTCCTTCGCGTATACTTGGCGAACCGCTGGCACAGGGGCATCTGGCAGCGAGTGCGTTGATAGGTGGGTACGCTGGTGGTAGCTGGCTGCTGAGAGCGACGAAGGGAGAAGGATGAAATGCGAGTCCGTGTAGGAAAAGCGTTCGGGCGAGCCTATCTCGTCCGATAACGCACGTGTATTAT
>JAAYZQ010000206.1 GCA_012514775.1 Anaerolineaceae bacterium | reverse complement strand
GTTTGCTCGGCCGCGATCAGGTCGCGGGCGCTGGACGACGACACGACGGCCAGGCCCAGGTCACGCACGCGGGCGACGATCTCGCGGGCAGGGACGGCAGGGTCGGTCGCCAGCCAGACGTCGTAAGGAAAGGTGCCGCCCAGCCCCTGGTACACATAGTCGAGGTTGGCGACGAAAAAGGGACCGTCCTGCGGGTAGAGGGTGGGAAAGAGATCGAGCGGGCCGGCGACCGTGAACTGGACGTCGTGGAACTCGCCGGCGGCGCCCACGGTCAGGCGCAGCGGGTCACCCACGGACAGGCCGTAGCGGGCCAGGAAATCGCGGCTGACGAGTACGTGGGCGGGGTCGGCGGCGAGGCGGTTCATGAGGCCACCGAGCGACTCGCCAGAAGCAAAATCAGGCCGGTAGTAGGCCACCGAGGCAAAGTCGAGGCGGTCGACGCCGAGCAGGCGGCCGGGCTGCTGCCTGCCATCGAGGTTGGACGCCGCGCTATAGTCGCCGACGCGGGCGGCGGCGAGGACGCCGGGCACCTGCAGGTGCTCGGATACGGGCAGGAAGAGCCAACGCGGCCCCTGGTTGTCGGGTGCATCAGATGCCGCCGCCCCGCCAAAGAGACCCGGCTGCTCGGGCTGTTCGGTGCTCTCTCCCAGCTCGGCCAGGTTCAGGTCGGCGCCGACCTGGTAGTAGACGCGGTCGGCCAGGTGATCGTCGAGGGTGACGGCCATCGACGCGCTAAAGGCCGCCAGGCTGAGGGTGAGGGCCAGGAGCAGGAGCGGGCCGGTGTACTGGCCCGCGGCGCGGGCGAGCTGGCGCAGGGTGAGAAGCAGCGCCGTGCCCGGAAGCTGACTCGCCAGCCAGGCCAGGGCGCCCATCACGAGAGGAAAGAAACGGATGAAGATGAGCGCGAGGGAGAAGCAAAAGAGAGCCGGGACGAGGAAGAGGAGGGGGTTGGAGAAGGGGTCGGATTGGGAAATTGGTAGATTGGTAGATTGGTAGATTGGGGCGATGGTGCCCTGCTTGGTCAAGAGGTACCAGCCGTAGAGGGGGAGGGCCAGGAGCAAGAGATCGAGGAAGTAGCGCTGGTAGAAGGGGCGGAGGAGGGCGCGGGCGCGCTCCCAGCGGAAGGTGACGATCGTGTGGCGCGAGGCGGCGAGGGCGGGCAGCAGCAAGGCAAGCACGGCCAGGGCCACGCCGAGCAGGCCGTACCAGACCGCCGTCGGGGTCAGGACGACGGACAGCGAGCCTGGCTGCGCGGTGGGCGCTGCCGGGAGCGCACTGCCGGGAAGGACGGGGCCAAACAACCCAGGCCTGCTAAGCAGGGCCGGATCGAGAAAGGTGCGCGTCTGGCCCATCAGGGCGGCGAGCCGGCGGCCGAGGGCCAATCCGCCGGCCATGCCCAGCACACCGACGAGCAGCCCTTCGAGCAGGTAGATGAGGGCGATCTGGCCGCGGGTGGTGCCGCGGCTGCGCAGGATGGCGATCTCGCCCTGGCTGCGGCGCACGACCATGCCGGCGATGAGGCTGACAAAGTAGAGGAGCAGGCCGACGATGGGGATGCTGAACATGGTCAGGACGACGGTCAACAGGCGCGCGGACTGCCGGTACGATTCGAGTGCGTCGACAGGGGAGGCGTCGAGGGACGTGTTGGCCAGCAGGGCCGTGGCGCGTGAGCGGGCGGTCGAGATGCGGGCGAGCAGGTCGTCGACGGCGGCGGTGCGCACCTGCTCGCCGTCGAACACCTGGTACCAGACGGCTTGCGAAACCGGCGCGTTGAGCGCCGGCACCACGCCCGCGACAAACATCTCCTCGGACGTCAGGAGCAGGTCGTCAAAGTACTTG
>JAAYZQ010000205.1 GCA_012514775.1 Anaerolineaceae bacterium | reverse complement strand
CGTGCCGGCACACAGCAGGTAGACCGAACGCAGATCCATCGCCACGGCCAGGCCGTAGGCCAGAAGCGGGCCGGCCGCGCTGCCCGCGTCGCCGGCCGTCGCCAGTACGCCCATGATCATGCCCTGGCGGCTGCCCGCCGCCAGATCGCCCACCACGGCGGCCAGGGTGGCGATGAGCGCACCGCTGCCCAGGGCCACCAGGGCCACTCCTGCGGCCACACCCAACACGCCGCCCCCCGTCGCCAGTAGGGCAAAGCCCACGAGCCCCAGCACGAGGCCAAAGCCGACGACGGGCCAGCGGCTGCGGAGCCGGTCCGAGAGGGTGCCTGCCGCAGGGCCGGCGGCGATGCCCAGCAGAGAGCGCAGGGCCAGCATCCCGCCCGCCATGGAAGCCACACCCACGCCCACGCCGCCGACGGTCAGGCCCCCGGCCCACCGTTGATCGAGGTAGAGGCCGATGGTCGACATCAGGACGCCGCTGCTCACAAAAAAGATGGCAAAGTAAAGGCCCGCCGCCAGCAGGACGCGGGGCTCCGAATGTCGCAGGGCGAGGAGCCGGCCGAACGCGAGCCGCAAGCCGGCCGGCTTCGAACGGGCCGCGGGCCTTTTCGGCCCGGTCTCGGGCAGGGCTATGGCCGCCACGGCCAGCCCCACGGCGCTCAACCCGGCGCAGGCGGCCACAGCGGGCTGAAACCCCAGAGCATCGGTCAGGGCACCGCCCACGAGGGGGCTGAGGGTCAGGCCCAGCAGATAGAACATCTGGTAAAAGCCGGTCAAGCGCCCCCGATCCTCGCGGCTGCTGCGGTCGAGGATCATGGTATAGCCGCCAACGTTGATCAGCGCCCAGGCGCTGCCCCATAACAGGCGCGCGGCCAGCATCGGCCAGAAACCGTGGACCAGGCCATAGGCCAGCGTGGACACGATTCCCAGGCTCAGTCCCAGCAGAAACAGCCTGCGGCGGCCGAGCCGGTCGTTGAGGATGCCCGCCAGGGGATTGGCCGGGATGCGGACCAGGCGGTTGACGCCCAACAACACGCCAACAGTGCCCAGGCTCACACCCACCACCTCGGCCTGGTTGGGCAGGACGGCATAGAGGGTCGAATCGCCCGTCAGCGATAGGGCCACAGCTACTCCCAGGGGCAGGAGCAGCTCGCGCTGCGGGCGGTTGAGGATCATCCAGCTCCGCCTAGGGCCAGCTTTGCCAGACGCGCTCCACGTCGTCGGGGTTGCCCAGCCAGGGGCCGGGCTCTTCCTGCTTTAGCGTCGTCACGGCCGCGGCCCAGCGCGTCGCCTCTTCTGCATCGAGCGACAGCCGTTTGCCCAGGTAGGTGGCAAAGCAAGTATCGCCGCGGCCGGTACGCCCCGCCAGCGATCGGGGAGTAAAGGGCGCCCGGTGAAATTGCCCGTCGGCCAGGACCGTGACCCCGGATGATTGGGTGAGTACGATCTCGCGCGGCCCATACTCGGCCAGGCGCCGGGCCGCCTTCCAGAGCTCGGTATGCCCCGTCAGCAGCTCGGCTTCGGCCCGGTCCACCTTCAGGTAGGTGACGTATTGAAGGCCCTCTTCCATATCGGGCCACGGACGAAAGACCAGCTCGTCGTTTTCGCGGACACGCACAAAGCCCTGGATGTCGATGGCAACCGGCCCCCGCGCGGCAAGGGCCCGCAGCAGCGGCAGGTCCACCTCGCCGGCAATGATGGAAGCCACCACCTGGATGCGCGCCGGGACGTCGGGAATGTCCTCCAGGCGGAAGGGCCCGGCAAATCCCAGGGGCTTGCAGATCCGCCGCTCCATGTCGGCCGAGTCATAGATGTTCTCGATGCCCGACGTCGCGGGCGCGGGCGCGGCCCATGTGCGAACCCCGGCCTGCTGCAGCTCGTCCAGCAGGTCGAAATCATCCGGGTGCAGGCGGGTCACGACGCCCACGCTCGCACCCAGGCGCCGCAGGGCGATGCTGCCATAGTACACAGCGCCGCCGGCCGCCATCTCGCCCCTGCCATCCACCACCAGCCGGTCCTTGGCCAGGTGGCCGATCATCAGAATATCCAGGTTCTCTCTCTGGCTCATCGTCCTCTACCCATCCTGAATGTGGTCTCTCGGGTCCCGGCCATCATAGCGCTCGCGGATCAGGTCTTCCACGTCGGCCGTGGTGCGGCGGAAGGGGCCTTCGGCCTCCATCTTCAGACTTGTGGCCGCCGCCGCCCAGACCGTGGCCTCGGCCGGCGAGTGGCTCAGCCGGCGCGCGACGTACGACGCCAGGCACGTGTCGCCCCGCCCGCTGCGTCCCACCAGCTCGCGGGGAAAAAAGCCGGCCTCGAAAACGCTGCCGCGGGCATGGACCAGCAGGCCATTGCGATGGGTGAGCACCACTTCCTCGGGGCCGAACGCGGCGAGGGCTTGTGCCGCGGCCCGAATATCGGTCTCGCCGGTCAGTATCTCGGCCTCCACGGCGTCGGTTTTCAGGATGTCCACGTGACCCAAGAACTCGTGTTGCTCAGGCCACGCCTCGTAGCGCAGCACGCCATCCTGCTGCACCCGCACCCAGCCTTGCACGTCCACGGCCAGAAGCGCCTTCTTGCCGGCCAGCACCTCGATGACGTCCAGGCCAACCTCGCCGCGGAGCGTGGGGCCGACGACAAAGGCCGGCGCCTCCAGCTCCTGCACCTGGTCTGTCGTGAAGGCGCCGGCCGTGCTCGTCACATAGATGACCCGCTCATCGACGTTGGCCGTGGGATATTCCAGGCGCAAGCAGGTCGAGTGGGGAGTGGCCCGGGCACGAACATCGATCCCCATGTCTTCCAGGTGCCGGACCACGTGCCAGTCTTCTTTTGCCAGCCGGGTCACGGCTGCCACGCCCAGGCCCATGCTCGATGCCACGTGGGCGCCATAGTTGAACGCGCCACCGTCTACAACCCGCGTGCCGGCGGCAGAGACGATGGTGTCCTTGGTATAGTTGCCCAGAAAGACAATATCGCGCTTCATGAACCATCCGCCGGCAGGACGTACAGGCAGTCCTCCAGGAACTGCAGCCAGACCTCGTGCCCCTCGGGATAGACCGTCGCCTGGCGCGGATCGTGCTCAACCAGGCTGAGGAGCTGGTTCTGCACCTCGACGTCGTACTCGATGACGTTGCCCAGGTAGGTGGCCCGCCGCACGATGCCCGACACCTGCCCGTGCGTCGAGTCTAGCTCTACCATCTCGGGCCGGATCACCAACTGGGCCATGGAGCCGGGCTCCAGGCCGTCCTCCGGGGCCGGTGCGTGCACTGTCGTCCCCAGGGTATCCAACACCAACTGGCTGCCTTCCCTTCCGCGGACGATGCCCTCCACAAAGTTGGCCCGCCCGATAAAGTCGGCCACGAAACGGGTCTTTGGAAATCGATAGATCTCCGGGGGCGGCCCGATCTGTTCGATGCGTCCCTGGTTCATGACCACCACGCGGTCCGAGAGGGTCATGGCCTCCACCTGGTCGTGCGTGACGTACACGCTGGTAATGCCCAGCCGCCTCTGGATGCGGCGGATCTCGCTGCGCATCTGTTCCCGCAGCTTGGCATCCAGGTTCGAAAGGGGCTCGTCCATGAGCAGCACCTTGGGCTCCATGACCAGTGCCCGGGCCAGTGCCACGCGCTGCTGCTGGCCGCCCGAGAGCTGGTTGGGGGCCCGGTTCTCCAGCCCCGTCAGCTCCACCAGCTCCAGGGCCCGCGCCACCCGCTGATGGATCTCGGCGCGGGGCAGCCGCTGCACGTTCAGCCCGTAGGCCGTGTTCTCAAAGACGGTCAGGTGCGGAAAGATAGCATAGCTCTGGAACACCATGCTCATGTCCCGCTTGTGAGGCGGCTCCTGGTTGATCACCTTGCCGTCCAACTCGATGGTGCCCTGCGTCGGAAACTCGAAGCCGGCGATCAGGCGCAAGGTGGTCGTCTTCCCGCAGCCCGAAGGGCCCAGGAGCGTGACCAGCTCGCCCTTTTCGATCTCGATGTTCACCCGATCCACGGCGGTCACTTCGCCGCTCCCCCCTCGGGCAGCGAAAACCTTGACCACATCCTTCAGTATGAGATACATCCCTTTGCTCCTATCAAACTGGGGTTCGAGTCGAGCAGGCCTCGCGCCGGCCTCCCTGCGCCCCCATCCCTGCTCGATGCTACGCCCCTATAGAAAGGTCGACGTCGCCTCGACTTCCCAGGATCTTGTTTACGACAAAGTAGAGAACACCGATGGCAATGAGCACCAGGATAATGATCGTCGTCGAATAGGCGGCGGCGATGCTGATACCCCCCTGTTCCCACTCGCTCAGAATGCTGGCCGTCACGATACGCCAGCGGGCACTGACCAGGAAGATGATGGCCGACAGGCTGGTCATGTGCCGCGTAAAGCTAAAGATGAGGCCCGCCAACAGGGCCGGCAGGATAAGAGGCAAGGTCACCCGACGGAACGTGTATTGAGCATCGGCCCCCAGGATGTTGGACGCCTCTTCAATGCTGGGATCGATCTGCTGCAAGGCCGCCACTCCCGCGCGCACCGAGGCGGGCAGGCTGCGTACGGCAAAGGCCGCGACGATGATGTACGGAGTGCCCACCAGGGCCAGGGGCTTGCCCATGAAACACAGGGCGCCTACCAGGCCCAGGAGCAGGATGGCAATGCCCAGGCGCAGGGTGCCCTTCTGCCGCTCCAGGACCAACACTGCCGCAAAAGTGAAAAAGATGGCGGACAGGGGCGTCGGCGTCTGGAAAAACACCTGCAGGTAATCCCCGAACTGGAAGATGGCGTTGCTCCAGAAGCCGCGGGGGATGGAGCGGCTCAGGGCGGCGATGGGCTGTGCCAGGTAGACCGAAAAGACCCCGGCCAGCAGATAGAGCCCCACGCCGCACAGTATCCAGCCGGCGACTTTTTGCCGTCGAAAGAGCCACAGGAGCAGTCCCAGCCCTACGTAGATACCACCCAGTAGGTACAACATCCCGGACTCGGTCATAAAGTCGTAGAGCTGGGCCAATCCGATGCCCAGGGCCGTCCCCAGGCCGAGGACGATCCACTGCTCGCGGCGCCCATTGAACGCCGTGCGGGCCATAAAGAGGGCCAACAGGGCATAGAGAACCGCCACCACGAACATGGGCGGTGTGGAAAAGGCCAGCACAAAGCCGATACCCAGGATGGTTCCGGGCACGGCACCGCCGAGGTTCGAGATAAAGTCGACGGCATTCTTGCCGCTGAATCGCTTGCGCACCACCAGGAAAGCGATGACCATGCCCGTCAGACCGGCAATAGGCGTGGCAAAGGCGCTCAGGAAGGTGGTATCAAGGACCGACTCGATGCCGCGGGTCACCATGTGCTTCCACCATTGCAGCGTCGGCGTGTAGTCCACACCCCAGGCGGCGCTGATAGAGCCGACAAAAATGGCCAGGTAGAGGGCAATGATGAGCAGGCACATACCGTAGGTGATGATGATAAAGGGCCAGCGGATCCACGCCTCTTTGACCAGGATCTGCCCGCCCGTGGGCTTGCCCGTCACCGACACGTAGGAGCGGCGGGTTACATAGTAGCGCTGTACCAGGAACACCACCAGGGTGGGCAGCAGGAGCACAAAGGCCAGCGCCGAGGCCTTCTGGTAGTCATACTCGCCGGCCACGGCCAAAAAGATCTGGGCCGAAAGGACCGTCGTGTTGCCGGCGATAAAGAGCGGGTTGCCCAGGTCGGCCAGCGACTCGACAAACAACAGCAGGAACGAGCCGGCGATGCCCGGGACCAACAGGGGCAAGGTGACCGTGCGAAAGATGTGAAACTTGCCCGCTCCAAGGCTGTGGGCGGCCTCCTCCATGCTGGGATCGAGCCGTTCCAGCATGGCGCGGATGATCAAATAGGCGACGGAGAAGAAGGTGATGATCTGGACGAACACGAGACCATCCATGCCATAGATGTCGTTCATTCCCGGGCCAAAGTTGATGCCCAGTATTTTGCGCGTTACCAGGCCATTGCGGCCAAAGAGCAGGATGGTGCTCAGGGCAATGGCGAAAGGCGGCGACACGGTAGGGACCAGAGCCAGGAGATGGATCAGCCTCTTGAAGGGTATGTCGGCGCGGACCATGGTGTAGGCAAAGAAGAAGCCCAGGATCGTGCCGCCCGTTGCGGTCAAGACGCCCATGATGAGGGTATCGATGAACACGCGCCGGGCAAATGGCCCATAGTAAGAGTCAAAATAACGACCCAGGTATTCCACGCTCAGACGGGTGTACCACGGCCCTGACCGTTCGGCATCCAGGAAGCCATTGGCAGTGCCGCGGAACAGGGGATAAACGACAAACATGAACAGAAACAGCCCGCAGAACAAAAGGCTGATCATCAACACCGGGTCACGGGCGATGAGGGCGAACTCGCGGTAGCGCCTGCGAAGGGCACTGCGCAAGGTCGCTCGTTCCCGGGTGGGCACGCTTTGTGCAGAGACGGCCATCACTCTCTCCCTTACGAAAACCGGCCCTTGAACAACTGGCCCCATAAAAAGTGGGGCGGGGGAGCGCGCCCCCCGCCCCACAGAGTCACATCGTTATTCCTTTAGCTGATCGGCTCCAGCAATCTCGTTCGAGAACTTGTCCACGAACTCTTTTTTGTGCTCGCCGGCCCACTGGAAGTCATAGTCGATGAGGTTGACTTCGAGGAGCTCGGGATGCGACAGCTCGACGCCGCTAACCGTCGGCGCCTGGTATGCCTTGTACTTGGGGCCCAAGGCCTGGGCCTCGGCGGTCAGCGCCCAATCGAACCACTTCTGGGCGGCGTCCAGGTGCTGGGCGCCCTTGAGAATGCCCATGCCGCCGATCTCGTAGCCGGTGCCTTCCGCAGGGAACGTTAGCACCAGGGGCAGCCTGTTGTTGTCGATCTCGTTGACAATGTCGTGGGAAAAGACGACGCCCACGGCCGCCTCGCCCTGGCCCACGAACTTGGCCGGGGCTGCGCCGCTCTTGGTGAACTGCAGCACCTGGGCAGCATACTGCGTCAGGTATTCCCAGCCCGCATCTTCGCCACGGAGCTGGAGGACGGTCGCGAGGGCGGTGTACGACGTGCCCGACGTGGAGGGATGGGCTACCAGGATCTGGTCCTCAAACTCGGGCTTGAGCAGGTCATCCCAGGAGGTGGGCGCCGCGCTGCCGGGATTGGCCGCCAGCCAATCCTGGTTGGTGGCAAAGCCCAAGGTTCCGACATAGATACCAACCCAGTGGTTGTCCGGGTCTTTGTACTTGGTCTGATCGAGCAGGTTGCCATAGTTGGGCGAGTCGTAGGGCTCCAGCAAGCCGTCCGCCTTGGCGGACACAAAGCTGTCGATGGGGCCACCCCACCAGATGTCGAACTGGGGGTTGTCCTTCTCAGCCTGCACGCGGGCCAGGGCTTCACCGCTGGACATGCGCACATAGTTGACCGTGATGCCGTACTTGGCCTCGAACTCTTGCTTCATGCCCTGGCACCACTCCTCCTGCGGAGTGCAGAGGACGTTCAGCTCGGTGCTTTCGGCTGCGGGGCCGCATCCGGCAAGTCCTACCACCAGGCTCACCAAAGCCAGGAGAGCCAGAAATTTCCAGTGATTGTTCCTCATTCTTTCCTCCTCAAATGTCCTGTTCGCCCCCGAGGGGAAAGGCCGGTCCCCCTGCCAGGTGGGCAGCCCGACGAGCGGAGCCGGGCTCAAGACCTGGAATCTGACGCTGCCACGCACCTCCTGGATCTTCTGGCTTCCAAAGAACCGCCAGAGAATTCACGAACCACGCGCCAGACCGTATGGAGAGGCTGGCGTTGGTTCTGGGACACATGGCCGGCCAAGGCCAGAAAGGATTGGCACGACGGGAGGAGTGTACCACCGGACCCCTGCTTTGTCAAGGCAAAGCTTTCGTTTTCTCGAACCTGGCCCCTGCGCAACGAAGCACGAGCCTGCCGCTGCCGTTTCGCATGACCACCCGCCGTGGCGCCGCGCCCTTCTCGCGTTGGCATAGAAGGCTGCTCCTGTGGTATAATGGTCCGTGGGCGACGCGCAAAGACGTGCACGGCAAGGCCCATACCCGGCAGCACAAAGAGAATGCAACGCGGGTAATTTTCCAAACAGGAATTGCATAAATTCGGAACGGATCTTACTGACGACGGCGATTTGCCTGGGGTATGATTCGGGGCAATGGGCTCGGGGCCGGTGACAGGGCCGGAGAATGGAGCCCCAGGCGCCTGGCAAACACAATGAAACGACACGGAGCGGACGAATGACGACGCGTACCGAGAACCTACTCTCGCGGTTGCACGCCGGCGAGGTTTTCCTCGCCGACGGCGCCACGGGGACAATGTTGCAAAGCCTGGGGCTGGAAAATGGCCGCCTGCCTGAGAGCTGGGTCGTGGAACAGCCAGACCGGGTCCGGGCGCTGCACGAAAGCTATGTGAAGGCTGGATCCAACATGGTGCTCACCTGCACCCTGGGCGGCACCCGCTTTCGCCTGGCACACGAAGGGCTGGAGGATCGGGCAGCGGAGGTGAACCGGCGCGCCGCAGAATTGGCGCGGCAGGCAGCCGGTGACAGCGTTTTCGTGGCCGGCGACATGAGCTCCACCGGCCAGCTCCTGGCCCCCCTCGGGCAGCTCACAGCCGCCGAGGCAGCCGACGGCTATGCCGAGCAAGCCGCTGCCCTGGTCGAGGGCGGCGTCGATTTCCTCCTGGTCGAGACCCTCAGCGACCTGGCCGAAGCCAGGGCGGCCGTGGAAGGTGCCCGACGAGTGACGGATCTTCCCATCTTTGTCACCTTTTCCTTTGACACCCATGGCCGGACGATGATGGGCGTGCGCCCGGCGCAGGCAGCAAAGGAGATGGCCCCCCTGGTGGAGGGCCTGGGGGCCAACTGCGGCCGCGACCCCGACGAGTACCCTGCCATCCTGGAAGCCATGGCGGCCGAGGCACCGGGCGCCATCCTGTGGGCCAAGCCCAACGCCGGCCTCCCCCATCTGAACGGCGACGAGGTCGTGTACGATGCCAGCCCCGCGTTCATGGCTGAGGTGGCCCTTCGCTTGCGCCAGGCCGGCGCGCAGATTATCGGTGGTTGCTGCGGCACGACGCCGGAGCACATCGCCGCCATGTCCCAGTCCCTGGCCCGCTGACGTACCATGGGCGGATCGCTGATGGCGACGTATTCGATCTGTTTTTCCCAATGGAGGTAAGATGATCGTCGATACCTTACTACTCCGCCTCGGCGGCGAATCGGGCACCGATAATGCCGTCTCGGCCGGCGACGTCCTGACCTTGTCGATGGCCCGCAGCGGTTACCAGGTGCACACCTTTCGCACCTACCCGGCCGAGATCAAGGGCGGCCCGGTCATGTTCCAGCTCCGGGTCGGCGTCCGGCCGCTGCCTTCGCTGGGCGACGAGCTGGACCTTCTCCTGGCCTTTAACGAGGAGGCCTGGGACCTGCATCACGAGGCGCTGCGCCCCGACGGGATACTGATCTACGATCCAGGGGAGCACGACTGCCCTGAGGGCTTTGCGGGCACAGCCTACGGCATCCCCCTCGATCGCATGGCGCGGGACCTGAACCTGCGCAAGGGCAAGAACCTCATAGCCCTGGGGGCACTGTCGGCGCTGCTGGCCCTGGACTTTCCACAGCTCCAGGCCACCGTCAAGGAAAAGTTTGGTCGCCGCCCGGAGTTTGCCGAAAGCAACCGCATGGCGCTCCTCGCCGGCTACGAGTGGGTCAAGAACAACCTGCCCGGCGAGTTACCCCTGCGCCTGGCCCCACCTGACCCGACACGAGAGCCCCAGTTGGTCATGTCCGGCAACCAGGCCATCGTGGCCGGGGCGCTGGCCGCTGGCTGTCGCTTCTACGCCGGCTATCCCATCACGCCCGCCTCCGACATCCTGGAAGAGATGGCGCGGCGCCTGCCCGGCATCGGGGGGACGAGCCTGCAAACCGAGGACGAGATCGCGGCCATCGGCAGCGTCATTGGCGCCTCCATTGCCGGCGTCAAGGCCATGACTGCCACCAGCGGTCCCGGCTTTTCCCTGATGCAAGAGATGCTGGGACTGGCGACCATGGCCGAGGTTCCCGTGGTGGTCGTCAACTCGATGCGTGCCGGCCCCAGCACCGGGATGCCGACCAAGATGGAGCAGGGCGACCTCAACATTGCTCTGTATGGCGGTCACGGCGAAGCGCCGCGCATCGTCCTGGCCGCCCGCTCGGTCGCCGACTGCTTTTACCAGGCAATGCAGGCCTTTTACCTGTCCGAAACCTTTCAGATGCCGGTCATCCTGCTGACAGACCAGTCCCTTTCGCACCGCACCTCCACGCTGCCCATGCCCGATCCAGGCCTGGTGCCCATCGTCGAGCGCCT
>JAAYZQ010000204.1 GCA_012514775.1 Anaerolineaceae bacterium | reverse complement strand
TTCACGAACAGCGGCAGGGCCACCAGGACCGCGACGATGACGACGACGAGCCCAGCCGCAAGCGCGCGCTTTCGAGTCACGGGCTACCCCTCCTTCGTGCCGAACAGGCCCTGGGGCCGGAGAACAAGGACCAGAAGGAACAACAGCAAGGCGACGATCTCCCGGTAGGCACCACCCAGCCAGAAAGAGGTAAGCGATTCGGTCATGCCCAGAAGTACGCCCGCGATAAACGTCCCCACAAAGCTGCCCAGTCCTCCCAAGACCATGACAATCAGGGACGTGAGAGTCCAATCCAACCCCATGGTCGGCACAACGTGCCAGCCCACGCTGACCAGGGCGCCCGCCAGGCCCGCCAGCCCTGCGCTCAGCAGGAATGAAACGAGGTAGACGCGATCGGTGCTGATCCCCAGGAGCGCGGCGGCTTCCCAATCCTGCACCGTCGCCCGGATGGCCTTGCCCATGTAGGATCGCTTCAGAAACAGGTGAAGTGCCACCAGGACGAACAATGCGATCAAGAAACTCGCCACCCGCACGATGGGGAAGCGCACGTCGAACAGTGTAAACACCGAAGACGAATAGGTCGTCGTGATGCCCCTCTCGTTGGCGGTCCACAACCGCTGCGCCACGTTCTGGAAGATGATACCCAGCCCAAAGCCCACCAGCATCGTGTTCTTGATCTTGGACTCCTCGCCGAGCCTGGTCATGCGAGCGAAAATGCCCTTGTACAGGACCACACCCAACAGAACGAGGAGCAGAATGTTCAGCGGGAGACCGAGGAAGGGGTCAATGCCAAACAGGGTGAACAACCAGAAGCCCGCGTACCCGCCAAGCATCAGGAGCTCACCGTGAGATACGTTGAGAATCTTGGTCACTCCGAATACCAGAGAAAGGCCGACGGCCGCCAGTCCATACAAGCCGCCTACCAGGAGCCCAAAGATCAGGTTCTGAGCCAGTAACGAGGACATCGCAATCTCACCTTCCCTTCTAGGCCAGATAGGCGGTGCGGATGGATTCGAACGACAGAAGCGAGTCCCCACTGCCTTCACCCACCACGCGGCCGTTTTCAATCACGTAAGCCCTCTGCGTCAGCTCCAGGGCAGCGCGAACGTTTTGCTCCACCAGAAGGACCGTGACTCCTTGCTTGTTGATCCTGGTGATCATGTCAAAGATCTGCTGCACCAGAATGGGAGCGAGGCCAAACGAAGGCTCATCGAGCATCAGGAGCCGTGGCGCGGACATCATCGCCCGGCCGATGGCGAGCATCTGCCGCTCTCCTCCGCTGAGCGTACCGGCGCGCTGCTTCTGTCGCTCCTGAAGCCGGGGAAAGAGGTCGAACACCCGCTCCAGATTCTCGTCCTTGACCTTTCTCGCCTTGGCGCCGAACGAACCCAGTTCCAGGTTTTCCAGTACCGTCAGATCGGTAAACACCCTGCCTCCTTCGAGGACCTGGGAGATGCCCAGGTCCACGATCTTGTGAGGCGGCTCCTTGGTGAGAGAGCGACCGTCGAGCAAGACGTTGCCGGCGATGGGCTTGATCAGTCCGCTGATGACCTTCAGCGTCGTCGTTTTGCCCGCTCCATTGGGGCCCACGAGGGCGACCAGCTCCCCTTCACCCACCCGGAGCGAGATATCCCACAGCGCCTGCAAGTCCTTGTAACCGGCGTTGATTCCCTGTACTTCAAGCATTTGACGCCTTCCCCAGGTAGCATTCAATCACGTGCTGGTCCTCGGTCACGTCGGCAGGCTGGCCGTCCGCGATTTTTTCTCCCATGTTCAACACGACGATGCGATCAGACAGCCCCAGGATGGCCTTGATGATATGCTCGACCACGACAAGGGTGACGCCGGAATCCCGGATCTGCCGGATCAGCGTCATGGCCTCCTCGATTTCGGCATAGTTCAGCCCGGCCATCAACTCGTCCAGAAGCAAGAGCTGAGGCCGAGTCGCCAGCGCTCGAGCCAGCTCGAGCCGCTTGCGCTGCATCAGGCTGAGGTTTCCGGCCGGAGTGTTTGCCCTGTCGGAAAGGCCAACGCAATCAAGAACTTCCAGCGATTCGCCGGCAGCCGTCTTTAGCAGGCGGGTGGGCTGATGCCCGTATACCCGCCCCACCATGACGTTCTCCAGGGCTGTGAATTCGAGGAATGTCTTGGTCAACTGGAACGTTCTGGCGATGCCTCTCCGGCATATCTTGTGGCGTGGAAGGCCCGCCACGCACTCGCAGCAGAATTCGATGGTCCCAGAGTCAGGTTTGAGAAAGCCGGTAACCAGGTTGAGGAGAGTTGTCTTGCCAGAGCCATTGGGGCCGATGAGGCCAAGTATCTCGCCCTGCTCGACATCAAGCGATACATCGCGAATGGCCATCAAGCCGCCGAATGACTTGTGGACCCCTTCGAGTTTCAGGTACGCCATCTGCTTCCACTCCTCCGCATTGTCGCAGTGCTGGTACGGGAATCGAAACGGACGTGGATTCCCGGATCCACGGGGCCGCTCATCCGGAGCCGCCGGGCACCGGTTCTTCCAACTCCACAAAAATGACGGCCCCGGTCGGGCAGTTCTGCTCGCAGGTACCACACTCGATGCACAGCTCGACCAGGATGACGGACTTGAGCTCCCCTTCCTCGATGGCGCCGCTCGGGCAGCCCGCCACACACGCTCCACACTGGATACACTCATCGGTGATTACGTAAGGCATTGTTCCGCTCTTTCCAGGTTCAAAATTGTTCTGGCCGGCTAGCCGCCGTACATGCCTTCGGGATCGATCTCGTTGCGGATGAGCCACACCTGCTCCGCCGTGGGCGGCTGCGTAGTGGGCAGCTCAGCGGGCACGATGGGGTGGAAGCCCAGGTTCGCCAGGACGTCGTCGAGGCTGGTGCCGGGGTGGATGGACTCGATCCGCATCCTCTTGCTCTCGGGCTCAAAGCCAAAGATGGCCTTGTCGGTGATCACGCGGCTGCACCCGCCCTTCAGCCCCGCGGCCTCTCGCTCACCATTTCCCCTCAGATATCCGGGGCTGGTGACAAAGGACACGGCGTCTTTGAGCTTGCGTGCCTCGTGGCGAATGATGATGATGGTGCGCCGGGCGCAGGAGGCGATGTCGTTGGCGCCGCCGCTGCCTACAAAGTGGCGAAACTTGCCGTGAGGATCCCCCAGCAAGGTCGTGTTCAGATTGCCGTAGGCGTCCGTCTCCAGCCCACCCAGGAACCCCACGTCCACCAGGCCCTTGTGCAACACCGTGCCCAGCATGTCCACAAAGCTGCTCAGGATCTTGGCCCGGTACCAGACGCGGGGGTCGGCCAGGCCTACTCCCTGGTGCACCGGCTCCGGGTCCACGACGCCCAGCTCAAAGAGCATGGTCAGGCGCGGCGCGTGGGTGCGCTTGGCCAGGAAGGAAGCGACCACCGGCAGCCCCAACCCCACGGCCACGATCTCCCCGTCCTTCAGTTCCCGGGCGCCCGCCACAGCCATCAGCTCGAAGGGAGTGTATTCTACCTCTGCTGTCATCGTTCACCTGCCTCTCAGTACCCCAGCACCGGGTCAGCCACCAGGCCGGTCAGGTGCTTCATGCCGCCCACGCGCTCCAGGTAGGCCCAGTGATCCTGGACACCGTACACGTACTCCTCCAGGTACTCCTCGAAGCCCTGTAGGCTCTGAGACGCGGCCACGTAGCGCCGGATGTGGTCGGCGTCATAGTCGTAGGCCTGATACACCGAGGTGGGATGGGCAGCAAAGGGCAGGTGCACCACGTGGGACACCCTGAACCCGGGGATGATGGTCCGCTCCGGCTCCCGCCGGATGGTCTCCAGTGGCACCAGCCGCTCGGTGATGACGATGGCCCGCTTGCCGGCCTTGACCTGTTCCTCGTTGTCCCAACGCGGCCCCAGGATCCAGGCGTTGCCTTCCTCGTCCGCCGCCTGCACCTGGACCACCGCCACGTCGGGTACCAGCGGCTTGAGCACCAGCCAGTCCTCCCCGGTGAAAGGGTCGTCCACGTAGGCGATCTCGGACGGCGCCGTCTCCTGGAGGCGGCGAAGGATGTCGGAGCCGCGCAGCGAGCGGATGGGGATGAACGGCAGACCCAGGGAGCCCGCCAGATAGCGGAAGGCCATGGACAGGCTGCTGTATTCCTCGGCGCACAGCGTGCCGCCCTCAATGCCGCGGTTGACACAGTTAAGCCGTCCGAAACGGTCCAGGGAGCCGCCGCCATAGACGATGCGCTCCAGGGCGCCGGCGCCGGCCAGGAGATCGGCGTCCATGGCGCCAACGCACTGCGAGACGGTCAGCCCCTTGATCCCCTGGCGGATGACCTCGGCGGCAAACGCCATGTTACAGCGGGTGATGGCAAAGCCGGAGAGGGAGACGTGCGATCCATTCGGAATTGTCGAGACTGCTTCGGCGAGAGTCGATAGTTTCGTCATCGGCACCCTCCCATCAGTCAAAGGTCGGCCGCGACTCAAAGAGAACGAGCACGGCGTGGCACACCCCGTCCTCGACCTTGATCTCGGCCAGCTCGACGGGCCGGTCCAGCATCTCCTCGATGGCCAGCACCAGCAGGTTGGCAGGCACGCAGGTAAAAGGCTCCACGCCCTTGGCCACGAGGCGCTGCTCCACAGAAAGGTGGAGGCAGTTCTTCACCCTCAGGCGCAACAGCCTGCCGTCCACCTCGTGGGAAATCGACTCGACGATGCCCTCTTCCCCGAGGACATCCTTGATGGCCTGGATGATGCACTCCAGATCCTGCTCCAGGATCCTTGGCCTGCATTTGTCCAGGAAATAGTCCCGGCCGACGGTGGTGACCCGAAAACGGGCCCCTTTCCCACGTTCGTCCCAGAAGGCTTTTTCCAGGTCATGGATGATGCTGTTGACATACTCCAAGGAAACGCCAGACTGACTCATGCTCCCTCCTCCAGGTAGGCAACGCCCCACTTTTCCTTGTAGACCAGCTCCTCCAGCGGCAGGCGCGGACGGGGCCTGTGGGGGCGAGTTGGGTGTCCTACGGAGATGATACTCACGACCTTGACCCCTTCCGGTACCCCGAGCAGGTCTTTCAGGCGTTCTTCATCTCGGATATCGATGCACGGGGCAATGACCCAGCAAGCGCCCAGGCCCAGGGCGGTGACCATCAGCAGCATGTTCTCGATGGCCGCCGAGGTGTCGTAGGGCAGATCCCACACGTCCTTTCTGCCGCACACGACGATGCTAACCGGTGCTTCGGCCAGGAAAGCGGAAACCTGACCGGAGGTGAGCTTGTCAAAGATCGCCTTCTTTTTGGCCTCGTCCTCGAGGTTTTCGAAACGCTCCTGCATTTTTTGGGTGACAAACTCGGCGGTGAAGCGGCGCCCACTGCCGCCGCCGGCAATGGCGCCCAGTCGCTTGCGCGTGGCTTCATCCTTGACAATAACAAAGCGCCAGGGCTGGGCATTCTCGCCCGACGGCGCCTGGCGCGCGGCTTCCAGAATCATCTCCAGATGCTCCTCGGACACCGGGTCTCTGGTGTACTGGCGGATGCTGCGGCGATCCTGGATGACCTTTATCACGGCTTCGACCAAGTCAACCTTCTCTGCCATCTGCTTCTCTCCCTTCCGTGAAAGATGCCTTCCAATGACTCGATGGCCCAGGCCAGAGAGCATAGGGCACGGTGACGCGAGATAGCTTATCCCGCTCCTTGGCTCTTATATGTCTCACACAGTGATACGATGTCTCATTAGATAATACAATTATACCATGGGCTCGGCGGTTTGTCAAGACTGTGATTGCGCGATTGAGATGGGAGATTCCGGTACCGGCAGCTATTGCCCATTGGGCCCGATCCGTGTTACAATAGGGCCTGTGACACAGCTACCTGAGGAGGATGCATGGACCCGGCACAACGGATCGAGGAGTTGCGGGAGCAGATTCGCTACCACAACCATCGCTACTACGTCCTGGACGACCCTGTCATCAGCGACTCGGCCTACGATGCTCTGTACCGGGAGCTGCAGGAACTGGAGGCGGCGCACCCCAACCTGGTCTCGCCCGACTCGCCCACGCAGCGGGTAGGTGGCCAGGTCCGGGAGGAGTTTACCACGGTCCGGCACCCCCGGCCCATGCTCAGCCTGGCGAACGCCTTCAACCCCGAGGAGTTGCGCGCCTGGCGCGACCGCGCTCTGCGCCTGCTGCCCGCCGAGCACCCCGACCTGGCCTACGTCGTCGAGCCCAAGATCGACGGCCTGACCGTGGTCCTGCACTATGAAGACGGCCGCTTTGTCCTGGGCGCCACCCGGGGCAACGGCGTGGAGGGCGAGGACATCACGCCCAACCTGCGCACCGTCAAGGCCTTGCCTTTGCGCATTCCCCTGGAGAGCGGCGATGGTGCCCAGCCCGCTCCCAGGCGGCTGGTCGTCCGGGGCGAGGCCTACATGCCCATCGACGCCTTCGAGGAGTTCAACCGGCGGCAAGAGGAGGCGGGCAAGCGGACCTATGCCAATCCCCGCAACACGGCGGCGGGCAGCCTGCGCGTCCTCGATCCCAATATCACCGCTTCGCGGCCGCTGCGCCTGCTGTGCTACCAGGTGGTCGAGATAGAGGGCGGTCCCACGCTGGGCAGCCAGTGGCAGGCCCTGGACTACCTGGGGCAAATGGGCTTTCCCGTCAGCAGCCATATCCAGCGCTTCACCGATTTTGACGAGCTTGTGGAGTATTGCATCGCATGGGAAGAGGTGCGCAACACGTTGAACTTTGAGGCGGACGGCGTGGTCGTCAAGATCGACGATTTTGCCCTGCAAGAGCGCCTGGGCGCCGTGGGCAGCACACCTCGCTGGGCGGCGGCCTACAAGTATCCGGCGCCCGAGGCCGTCACCCGCCTGAAGCGCATCGTCATCAACGTCGGCCGGACGGGCACCCTCAACCCTGCCGCCGAGCTTGAGCCGGTGAGCATCGGCGGGGTGACCGTCAGCAACGCCACGCTGCACAACGCCGACTATGTGGCCGAGCGCGACATCCGCGAGGGCGACATGGTGGTCATCAAGCGCGCCGGCGAGGTCATCCCCCAGGTCCTGTATCCCGTCGTCGAGCTGCGCCCGCCAGGCACCGAACCGTGGCAAATGCCCCAGACCTGCCCCGCGTGTGGCGAGCCCGTGGAGCGAACCGAGGGCGAGGTGGCGATCTATTGCGTCAATGCCTCCTGTCCCGCCCAGTTGATGCGCTCCGTGGAGCATTTCGTCAGCCGGGGAGCCATGGACATCGAGGGCTTTGGCATCCGCCAGGCCGAGCTGTTCGTCGAGCTGGGCTACCTGAAAGACGTGGCCGACGTCTACTACCTCCAGCCCGAGCCGCTTCTCGAGCTGGAGGGCTTTGGCGAAAAGAAGGTCAACAACCTCATGGCCGCCATCGAGGACAGCAAGAAGCGGCCGGCGCACCGGCTGCTCACCGCCCTGGGCATCCGCGGTGTGGGCGGCACGGTCGCCGAGCTGCTCATGGATCAGTTCGGCTCCCTGGAGGCGCTGGCCTCCGCATCCAGCGAAGAGCTGCGCCAGGTGCCGGGCATCGGACCCAAGCTGGCCGACAGCGTGGTCGATTGGTTCTCCCACGAGACCAACCGGCGCGTCGTCGAAAAGCTGCTGGCGGCCGGCGTGCGCTCCGAGGCGGAGCGGGCCGAGGCCGTCGGGCCGCAGCCCCTGGAAGGACTCACCTTTGTCATCACCGGCACGCTGCCGAGCATGAGTCGCGAGCAGGCCCGGGCGCTGGTGGAGGCCCACGGCGGCAAGGTCACCGGCTCGGTGAGCGGCAACACCGATTACCTCATCGCCGGGGAAAAGGCCGGGTCAAAGCTGGACCGCGCGCAAAAGCTGGGCGTGCCGGTCATCGACGAGGCGGAGCTCCGCCACATGGTGGGCGGGTCCTGACGGGCTCGTAAGAGCCCGCTCCGGAGAAAGACTGGAGCCGACGCGGTCCGATGACGCCCAACGCTGCCTTTGTCTTTGATCCCAAACGCTACCCTGCCGATCCCGGCTGCTACCTGCTGAAGGATGGCGGCGGGCACGTCCTCTACGTGGGCAAGGCGGTGAACTTGCGCAAGCGCCTCTCCTCCTACTTTCGCCCCCGCAGCCGCGACCGCCGCACGGCGAGGCTCGCCGCCCGCGTGGCCGAGGTCGAGGTCATCCTGGTGCGCACCGAGGTCGAAAGCCTGATCCTGGAGAACAATCTCATCAAGCTGCACCAACCGCCCTTCAACCGCATGCTCAAGGACGAGGACAGCGGCTACTTTTACATCGTGCTGACCGACGAGGAGATGCCGCGGCTGGCGCCCTATCGCCGGGGGCGCCTGAACCTGGAGCTGGCCGACGCGCCCATCGCCCAATTCTTTGGCCCGTATCTCAGCGGGCCTTATCGCGACCAGCTCCTGAAGATGGCGGTCGAGCTCTTTCAACTGCGCACCTGCCAGGAACTGCCGCGCAGGGCGTGCCTGCGCTACCACATGCACAAGTGCAGCGGCATCTGCGAAGAGCGCGTCTCGGCGGCCGGCTACGCGGCGGCGGTGCGTCGCGCCGCGGCCTTTCTCTCGCGGCCGCAGCCGCAGCTTCTGGAAGGGATTCGCCAGGAGATGCTGGCCCACGCCGACCGCCTGGAGTTCGAGATCGCTCAACGAATGAAAGAGCGCCTGGGAGCACTGGAGCATGCCCTCAGCCCGCAGGTGGTCGAGCGCCAGGTGGATCACGACGAGGACGTGCTCTACTTTGGCGGCG
>JAAYZQ010000203.1 GCA_012514775.1 Anaerolineaceae bacterium | reverse complement strand
GCCCGCCGGCGTGGGTCTCCATGCGGTGGATGGCCCGGCCGCCCCGGGCCGCCAGGTCGGCGGGCGGGAACGAGGCCTCGTCGGGCTTGTCGGAGAGGGCAAAGATCAGCGCGCCCTGCGACCGCCAGCGCAGGGCCGCCTCGCGCACCTCCTGGGTGACCAGGATCTCTTCGCCCACCATGTGCTCCAGGGGCCAGTCGTCGGACAGAAAGCCAAAGCGCGCCGCCGTGGCGCGATACTCGTTGGCCCGAAAGGCCTTGAACGGCGTCGGGTCGCCGGCCTGCACCCGGCCCAACACCTCGCCGTGGACCTCGCGCAGCCCGCGGGGCAGGTAGCCCGCCTGCCCGTCGACGGCGGCGATAAACTGCGCGAAGGAGGCCAGCCGGCCGGCGCGCACCTGGGCCACCAGGCGGTCCAGGCCCATCAGCCCGCTGCCCAGGACCAGGCAGATGTAGGCCAGGTAGTCCTGGTTGTCGGCTGTAAAGGGGTGGAACTCGGGCCGGTTGAGGAGGTCATAGGCCGCCTGGAAGGCGCTGCCGTCGTACTCGCCTCCCAGGAGCCCGGCCACCGTCTCGCGCACCGCCTCTACCCGGGCGCGGTCGATGGCCCGGTCGTTGCGTCCCCGGGCGCCCACCGTCGTCTTGTCCAGGTCCAGCACCACGGCCGTGCCCTCGTCGACGGGCAGCCCCCGCTCGTGGCAAAAGCCCTCGAACCCGGCCAGGGCCGCCCAGCGGTTGGCCAGGTAGAGGGCCGTGGGGCCCTGCTCCACCAACTCGACCCGCTCCGGCTCCGCATCCTCGGCGCCGATAAAGGCCGCGCCGGGCCAGCCGCCCACGTCGCACAGGTTGGCAAAGGCCGTCCCGTCGTTGAGGCGCGTGTCGCCCACAAAGATCAGGCGCCGCAGGGCGACCCCCGGGGCATCCAGGGCGCGGGCGGCCCGCAGCAGATGGGCCACCACCCGGGCATAGCTTGCCTCGCTCTTGCGCGGCACCGGCCCCTGCCCGTCGCCCAGCACCCGCCGCGCCTCCGCCAGGCGCGGCAGCCGCTCGTCCACGGCCTCCAGGTTGCGATAGACGATGAAATCGCCCACGAACTCGTGCACCGACGTGCATCCACTGTGCTTCATACCAATCCCTCCGCCACCAGAAGTTCTGCATTCAACACCGCGCCGCCGGCAGCCCCGCGCAGCGTGTTGTGTGACACGCTCACCAGGCGCAGGTCCAGCAGCGGGCAGGGGCGCACCCGCCCGACGCTCACCGCCATGCCGCCGCCGGCGTCCCGGTCACGCTGGGGCTGGGGCCGGTCGGGCTCGCGGCGCACCACCACGGGCCGCTCCGGGGCGCTGGGCAGGCCGCGGACGACCTCGGGCCCGCGAAAGCCCTCCAGGGCGGCGACCGCCTCTTCCACGGCCGGCGGCCGGCGAAAGCCCAGGGAGAGGCAGGTGGTGTGGCCGTCGAGGACCGGCACGCGGTTGGCCTGGGCGCTGACGGCCACCGCCGCCGGCTCTCGCCGGCCGTCCACCAGCCGTCCCAGGAGCAGGACGGTCTCTTGCTCTATTTTGCACTCTTCGCCGTCGATGTAGGGCACGACGTTGCCCAGGATGTCGAGGCTGGCCACGCCGGGATAGCCCGCGCCCGAGGTGGCCTGCATGGACACGGCCTGGACCCTTTCCAGGCCAAAGGCCTCGTCCAGGGGCTTGAGGGGCAGGACGATGCCCGTGGTCGTGCAGTTGGGGCTGGTGACGATGAACCCCGACCAGCCCCGCTCGGCCTTCTGCCGCCGGACGAGGGCCAGGTGCCCGGCGTTGACCTCGGGGCACAGGAGCGGGATGGAGGGGTCCTGGCGGCAGGCGGCGGCGTTGGAGCAGACGGCATAGCCCGCCCGGGCAAAGGACTCTTCCACGTCGCGGGCGACGCCGCCGGGCAGCGCCGAAAAGACCAGCCGCGCCGGCAACCCCGGCTCCAGGGGCCGGACGGTCAGGGCGGCCACCTCGGGGGGCGGGTCGCCGCCGATGACCCACCGGCACGCCTCGCCGTAGCGCCGGCCGGCGCTGCGCTCCGAGCCCGCCACGGCGGTCAGCTCGAACCAGGGATGGCCCGCCAGGAGCTGGACAAAACGCTGCCCGACGGCGCCCGTCGCGCCGAGCACTCCGACAGGGATGCGGTTCATAGCTCGATGACCTCCTCGTGGATGCGCCGCACGGCCTCGCGGGCGTCGGCGGCGGCCAGGAGCAGCGACAGGCTGCATTCCGAGCCCTGGGCGATGGCCACGACGTTGATGCCCGCCCGGGCCAGGGCGCCAAAGATGCGGTGGGCCACGCCGGGTGTGGCGCGCATGCCGGCCCCCACGGCGGTGACGATGGTCACGTCGTCCAGCAACCAGACGCGGTCGACGTCGCGCCGCGCCAGCTCCCGCGCCATCTCGCCCTCCACGGCGCCCACCACGGGCTCCACGGCGGCGCCGGGGACGACGAACGAGATGGACTGCTCAGACGACGCCTGGGAGATCATGAGCACGCTGGCCCCCTGCCCGGAGACGGCGGCAAAGGTGCGGGCCGCGATGCCGGGCACGCCCAGCATGTCCCGCCCCTCGACGGTGACCATGCTCAGGCCCTCGATGGCGGTGACGGCCTTGACGGTGCCCGGCGTGGACTCGGGGCCGGCGACGATGCGCGTGCCCGGGCAGGCCGGGTCGAACGTGTTCTTGACCCACAGGGGAATGCCGCGCTCCACCACGGGGCGTATCGTGCGCGGGTGGAGCACCCTGGCCCCAAAGTAGGCCAGCTCGCCCACCTCGGCGTAGGACAGGCAGGGGACCGTCCGCGCCGCGGCCACCAGTCGGGGATCGGCGCTCATGACGCCGTTCACGTCGGTCCAGATCCACACCTCGTCGGCGCCCGCGGCGACGCCCAGGATGGCCGCCGAACAGTCGCTGCCGCCCCGGCCCAGGGTGGTGGTCACCCCCTGGCGGTTGGCCCCCAGAAAGCCCGTGACCACGGGCACGATCCCGCCCTCCAGGAGGGGCAGCAGCCGCCGGGCCACGGCGGCGCGCGTCTCGTCCAGGAGGGGGACGGCGCCCTGAAACTTGTCGTCGGTGACGACGAGCTGCCGGGCGTCCACGGCCTGGCTGGGGCAGCCCTGGCGACGCAGCAGCGCGGCCAGGATGCCGGCGCTCAGGCGCTCGCCCAGGGAGCTGATGGCGTCCATGGCCCGGGGCGTCGCCTCGCCCAGGACGTGGACGCTCCGGCAAAGGGTGGCAAAGGCGTCCAGGACGCCGTCCACGTCGGCCAGCAAGGCGGCGCCCTCGCCGTCCAGCGACGGCAGCGCGCCCACGACGTCCCGATGGCGGGCGCGCAGCTCGGCAGCGATGGCGCCATAGGTCTCGCCGTCGCCGGCGGCGGCCGTGCTCGCCCCCCGCACCAGGGCATCGGTCACGCCGCTCATGGCCGAGACCACCACCACGACCCGGTCCCAGGCGGCCGCCTGCTCCCGGACGATGGCCGCGGCCTGCCGGAAGGCCTCGCCGCTGCCCACCGATGTCCCTCCAAATTTCATCGTCAATGTGCTCAACCTCGTTCTCCTTCTCCACGCATATGTTTCCACGGTTTGGACCGCGGGCAACCGCGAGGGTTGCCCCTACCGTTTCCTTACCCCTACCCCGGGCAACCGCGAGGGTTGCCCCTACCCCCGGGAAATAAAAACGAGCGCAAAGCCGGTGGCTTTGCGCTCGTTGGGTTCCTCGTCGGCCTACGTCAGATCCGCCATGACCCTCCCAACACAAAGCACCGGCTCACGGCCGGAGTGTGAGTCGTGGTCATGGTCATGGTCATACCCTCGATGCGGAGGGCTGTGGCTGCGCGCAGGACCAGAAGCATGGCAGTGTTCTCCCCTGTCATCGCTAGAAGGCTCGCAGCTCTTCGTCGCGCATGGCGCTAAAGCCCATAAAGTCGCCCGTGTGCGCCGAGCCGTAGCGCGCCCGCATCTCTTCCAGCGCCTGGCGCACCTCTTCGGCGACGGCCTGGCGGCGGAGGCTGGCCTGCTGGGCGGCCAGGAGGCGGTTGAGGGCAAAGAGGTAGGCCTTGGCGCTGGCGACCAGGATGTCGGTGTCGGCGCCGCGCCCCACAAAGACGCGCCTTTCCACGGCGCCGGTGTCGCCCAGGGTCACGTCGCCCTGGATGCGCACCGCCACCTTGCCCAGGGCGTCGATCCCTTCGGTGATGGCCTCCACCGAATACTCCAGCAGCTCGACGGGCACCTTGACGATGCTGTCGATGGCCTTGAAGGTGGCGTCCACCGGCCCGTTGCCGTGGCACGAGGCCCACACGGGCTCGCTCTCGCGGCCCTGCAGGCAGACGGCCGCCAGGGGCAGGGCGCTGGTGCCGCAGGTCACCTGTACGTTCTCCAACTGGTAGGTCTCCTCGATGTAGATGCCCGTCTCGCCACCGACGATGGCCTCCAGGTCGCGGACCTCCAGGTCGGGCTTCTTGCGGGCCAGGTCGCGGAACCGGTTGTAGACCTGGTCGAACTCGGCCTCGCTCAGGGCAAAGCCCAGCTCTCGCAGGCGGCGGCCCAGGCCCTCGCGGCCGGTGAGGAGCGGCACCTCGGCCCGGGTCTGGAGCAGGCCGATGGCCGCCGGATCGAGGAACTCGGCCTCGGTGCGGCCCCGCAGCACGCCGTTCTGGTACATGCCCGAGGTGTAGGCAAAGGCCTTGTCGCCCACGATGGCCTTGTTGGGCTGTACCGGCAACCCGGTAAAGTGGCTCACCAGGCGGCTGGCGGGATAGATCTTGGTCGTGTCCAGGCCGGTGTCCAGCCCCAGGACGTCGCGGCGGGCGCGGAGGGCCATGACGATCTCTTCCAGGCAGGCCGTGCCCGTGCGCTCGCCGATGCCGTTGACCGAGCACTCGGCCTGGCGGGCGCCGCTGGCCAGGGCCTCCAGCGTGTTGGCCGTGGCCATGCCCAGGTCGTCGTGGCAGTGAATCGAGATGACCGCCCGGCCGGCGTTGGGCACGTTCTCGAGGATGCCGGCCACCAGGCTGCCCCACTCGCGAGGCGTGTAAAAGCCGATGGCGTCGGCGACATTGATCACCGTCGCCCCGGCGTCGATGACCGCTTCCAGGACGCGGTAGAGGTACTCGGCCTCGGCGCGGCAGGCGTCGGAGGCGTAATACTGCACCTCGTCCACGTAGCGCCGGGCGTGGCGCACAGCCCGCACGCCCATCTCCAGGGCCTCGTCGGGCGTGACCCCCAGCTTGCCGCGGACGTAGGAATCGGACACGCCCAGGCCCACCTGGATGCGGGGCCGGGCGGCGGCCTTGAGGGCGGCGGCGGCCACGTCCACATCCTCGGCCCTTGCCCGGGCCAGGGCACAGACCACGCTCTCGCGCACGGCGCCGCTGACCTTTTGCACCGCCTCGAACTCGCGCGGCGAGGCGATGGGAAAGCCGGCCTGGAT
>JAAYZQ010000202.1 GCA_012514775.1 Anaerolineaceae bacterium | reverse complement strand
GGGAGCGCATCCTGGCTCCCGGCGCGACCTATCCCCCCTGGCTCGCCCAGGACATGTCGCTACGGCAGATACAGGCCGGCTCCATGAGCTATGCCCTGACCAACCTCCCGGCCCTGGACCTGCCGTCGGTGCAGGGACTGGCGGTGCTGCTGGCCGTCTATATCGCCATCGTGGGCCCGGCCAACTACCTGGTGCTTCGCCGGCTCAAGCGCCTGCACCTGGCGTGGGTCACCATCCCCCTGCTGACGGTCCTGTTTGCCGGCGGCGCCTTCGGGCTGGGCTATGTCATGCGGGGCAGCGACATCATCCTGAACAAGGTGAGCATCGTGGCGCCCCAGGCCGACGGCAACGCCTCCATGCGCAGCTACGTGGGCCTCTTTTCGCCCGCGCAGCACTCCTACGAACTCCAGATCCCGGGCGCGCACCTGTTGAGTCCCTTGAATCCCGACTATAACCCCTGGGGGCCCGGCGGCCTGTCCACGGCCGGCGAGATAGTCTTTGTCCAGGGCCAATCGGGCGCGGTCCGCGGGTTGGGAGTGAATCAGTGGTCCATGCAGGCCCTCATGGTCGAGGGCACGTGGCCGGGCTTTGGGCAGATCAGCAGCGATCTGCGCCTGGAAGGCGGGTCGTTGACCGGCCGGGTGCGCAACGACACGGGCTATACCGTCGAGGGCGCGGTCCTGATCCTGGGCAACGGGTTCGTCCGCCTGGGCGACCTGTCCCCCGGGCAGGAGGCCACCGTCAAGCTGGCGGTCAGCGAGCTGACCTCGCAACCCTTCGGCTCGCCCATCAGCTACCGTCTCTTCGAGGAAGCGTTCAGCCAGCCCGGGCCCAACGGCCCCCCGCGGGAAGCGCAGCTCAAGCAGAGCCTCGTCGACGGCATGTTCAACCAGGGAGGCAAGTTCGGGTCCATGGCCGGCAGCCCCTGGACGGCGGGCAATCTGCAGGGTGTCTATTTCCTTGGCTGGCTCGACCAGGCGCTGCCCGACGTCCAGGTGGAGGGCCGCGCGCCGGCGCAGCAGGCCATCTCGTTGGTCCACGCTTCCCTGGCCTACGAGCTTCCAGACGAGGGTGCGGTGTCGCTGCCGCCGGGGCTCATCGCGGGCTCGCTGCTGGAGGCGCCCCAGGAGGGCGGCTACTGCGGGCCCCCGGGTACGACGGCCGTCTACATCGGGCGCGGCGAGGCAGTGTTCGAGTTCCGCGCGCCCCTGCCCGGCGAGCTGGAGGTCGAGCAACTGAACCTGACCCTGCGCACCGACGGGGGCTGGTGGCAGTCGCCGGCCGTGGCCATGTACGATTGGACGGCGGGTGACTGGGCCGACATGGGCGAGATGAGCCCCGGCACCGTGGCCCTGGCCGACGCCGGCCACCTGGTGAGCGACGACGGCCGCGTCCGTGTCCGCATGAGCGCTGAGAGCGGCGGTGGCGGCGGCTGCATGTACGTAGACCTGGGCGTGGACGGCACGCGGCGCTAGGAGGAGAGGCGATGCTGGCAGTCGAAACACGAGGGCTCAGCCGCCGCTACGGCAAGCTGCTGGCGGTGGACGACATGAACCTGCAGGTGCCCGCCGGCGCCCTCTTTGGCCTCATCGGGCCCAACGGCGCGGGCAAGACGACGACGTTGCGCATGCTGGCCGGCCTGCTGGAGCCGACGTCCGGCGACATTGTCATCGGCGGCCACGTGGCCAACCACGACTGGCGCCTGCTCCGCCGCCAGATCGGCTACATGCCCGACTTTTTCGGGGTGTACGAGGACATGCTGGTCTGGGAATACCTGGACTTTTTCGGGCGCTGCTACGACCTGCCCGCCGCCCGGCGGGGGCAGGTCATCGACGAGCTACTGGAGCTGGTGGACCTGGCCGGCAAGCGCGAGGCCTACGTCCAGACCCTGTCGCGGGGCATGCGCCAACGGCTGTGCCTGGCCCACGCCCTGGTCCACGATCCCCAGGTGCTGCTCCTGGACGAGCCCGCCTCGGGCCTGGATCCGCGGGCCCGGGTGGAAATGCGCGAGCTTTTGCGCGAGCTGGGGGCCATGGGCAAGACGGTCATCGTCAGCTCGCACATCCTGACCGAGCTGGCCGAGCTGTGCGACTCGGTGGGCATCATCGAAAAGGGCCGGCTGGTGGCCAGCGGCCCGGTGGCCCAGATCACCAGGCAGGTGCACGAGGGGCACACGCTGCGCATCCAGGTCCTGTCGGACCTGGACGCGGCGCAGGAAGCCGTGCGCGGCTGGCGGGGGGTGGGGGCCATCTTCTCCGATGGCGACGTCCTGGAGGTCGAGTTCCTGGGAGACGACCAGGCCGCGGCCGACCTCCTGGCGGCCCTGGTGTCGCAGGGAGTCCGTGTGGCCTCCTTTGGCCAGGTAACCAGCGACCTGGAAGAGATCTTTTTGCGGTTGACGAGCGAGTAAAGGCGGACAGGAGGCAACCGGAGTGAAGCTGAACGTGAGCCGTGAGGCCAACCCCATCGTCGTCAAAGAACTCCGCTCGCGGATGAGGGGCTGGCGCGCCTTTGCCGTGCTGACGGGCGTGCTGCTGCTCCTGGGCGCGGTGAGCTATCTCCTCTACCGCATATCCATCGCCACCACCCGTTACAGCAACCTGCCCCTCAGCCCCCAGATCGGGCAGGTGCTCTTCATGGGATTGGTCCTCGTGGAGCTGGTGCTCATCTGCTTTATCACCCCGGCCGTCACCGCCGGGTCCATCAGCAGCGAGCAGGAAAAGCAGACCTACGAGATGCTCCTGACCACGCCCCTGCGCCCGGCGAGCATCCTGTGGGGCAAGATGCTCGCCAGCATGGGCTACGTCTTTCTCCTCATCTTTGCCGCCGTGCCCATGGCCAGCCTGGTGTTTATCTTTGGCGGCATTTCGGCGCGCGACATGGTCAAGGCCCTGGCCGTCCTCGTCGCCCTGGCGGTCACCCTGGGGGTCATGGGCCTCTTTTTCTCGGCCCTCATGGGCCGTACGACGCGCGCCATGGTCATGTCCTACCTGGCGGTCCTGGCGCTCGTGGCGGTGCCCATCTTTGCCTACGTCTTTGTGGGGGTGATGCGCCAGGCCCAGCCGCCCGGCTGGCTCCTCATCCCCAACCCCGTCAGCGCCCTATTCTCGACCATGACCGTGGGGCAGACAGGCGCGGGCATCTCTGACTTGATGTGGGGGGTTGCGCGCCTCCTGGGCGGCTCCATGAATCTCGACGGCCGGTCGACCGGCCTCGTCAGGCCGCTGTAACACTATACCCTGGCGCTGTACGGCGCGCTGTCGCTGGTCCTTTACCTCCTCACCACCCGCCTGGTGCAGCCCGTTCGCCGCTGGCGAATCGGGCGCAAGGGCCTCCTGGCGGCCCTGGCCATCCTGCTCCTCTTTGGCGGGGTGGTGGCCGCCGGTTTCCTGCTGACCGCCGGCCGCTACGAGTGGTCCGTGTTCGGAGCGACGCCCACACCATCCATGGCCGACATGCTATCCAGCCGGGCGCCGGCGGCGGTAGTGGCCGTGCCCAGGCCCGTGGCCACCGCGGTACCCCGCACACTGCAGGCACCCGGCGCCGGCGAGTCGTCCGAGCTGACCGTGGACGACGACGACCTGGCCTCGATTTACACCGCGGTGGCGCGCCAGCTCTACGTGGTGGATCACACCTTCGAAAAGGGCCACCAGTTTCCCGCCGTCTATATCCTGGCGACCACGGACGACAGCGTCGGCGATCCCGATGCGCCGCGGGGCGAGGGCCAGGCCATCCCCGAGGGCGTGCGGCAAGCCGTGAGCGATGCGCTGGCAGACGACCCGCAGGTCCCGGCCACCGTGACCTGGGTCGAGAGCCGCGACCAGGTGCCCATGGACGACAAGGACACCGTGGAGGGTGGCGGGGCCATCTTTACCCTGGGCAATCCCCATTTCCAGACCGACGGCACGGTGCACGTGTC
>JAAYZQ010000001.1 GCA_012514775.1 Anaerolineaceae bacterium | reverse complement strand
GGTAGGCCACTTGGCCGGCGACTTTTTATTGCAAACGGATGGCATGGCCGGGCACAAGGCGCGCGAGTGGCGGTGGATGTTCACGCACGTTGGCGTGTACATGGTGCCCGTCACCCTGGCGACCCTCCTCTATGCCTGGCAGAACTCTCTCTCTGCCTTGCCGGCCCTCGTGGGTCTACTCCTGATGGCCGCCACACACATTGTCCTGGACCGGCGCGATTTCACGGCGTGGTGGATGCGCATGGTGGGCATCTCGCAGAATCAGCCGTGGTTGGCCATCGTCATCGACCAGGTCTTTCACATCCTCGTCCTCGTCATCGCGACCCAGATCATGCTCCTTGGCAGCCCGGGGGGCGCGTAGCATGAAGGGCGCGGGCCGATGGGGGCCGCTCCTCCCGATTGTGGCTCTGCTTCTGCTGGCCACGGGCTGCCAGGTGCCCCTGCTGGAGCCTACGCCGACGGTTGCGCCTTCGCCCACGCCGTCCTTGCCCCCAGCCGACGAGGTGGCCTTCGAATTCCTGGAGGCCTGGGCGCGCTACGATCTGCCGGCCATGTACGGGCTGCTCTCCCTGGCGTCGCAGCAGCGCTACACAGAAGAGGAATTCGTCGCGGCCTACGAGGGGGTGGTGCGCCAGGCCACTATCCTGGAGGTCGTGCCGCAGATCCTGGCGGCGTTTCAGCCCGGAACGCAGGCCGAGGTGACGTTCTCCGCCACTTTTCGCACGGCCGCGGCGGGAGATTTCCAGGTGCCCAACCGCATGTCGCTCACCTACGAGGACGGAATGTGGGGCGTCGATTGGTCGCCGGCCCTCATCCTGCCCCAGTTGAGCGACGAGACGTTCATCCACTTCTCGCCGCGCTCTCCGTCGCGGGGCAACATCTATGACCGCAATGGCCTGGGGCTGGCCGTGCAGGGCGAGCTGGTGGAGGTCGGCGTCATTCCCGGGCAGATCCAGGACGAGGGTACGCTGCTGGCCGAGTTGAGCGCCCTCCTGGGGCGAACGCCCGACGCGCTGCGGGCGCTGTACGCCGAGGCCCTGCCCGATTGGTACGTGCCCCTGGGCGAGATCAGCGCCAACGCCGCTGCCGCCTCCTACCTCACCATGAGCTCCTTGCCTGGGGTCGAGTTCCGCCAGGCGTGGACCCGCTCCTACCGCCCCGAGATCGTCGCACCCCACGTGGTGGGCATCGTGGGCCCCATCCCCGAGGAAGAGCTGGACCAGTGGCGCCTCCAGGGCTACACAGGCGACGAGCTCGTCGGCCGCCTGGGCCTGGAGCGCTGGGGCGAGCCCTACCTGGCGGGCGACCAGGGCGGGCTCCTGGAGATCCGCTCATATAAGGGGCAGCAGGTGGCCGTCCTGGCCGACAAGCCTTCCAGCCAGAGCAGCAACCTGTATACCACATTCGAGCGCGAGTTTCAGAGGCAGGTGCAGGACATCCTGGGCGAGCGCCTGGGGGCCATTGTCGTCCTGGATGCCCAGACCGGTCGGGTGCTGGCCCTGGCGACCTATCCAGGCTTCGATCCGAACCCCTTTGCCAGGGGCATCAGCGAGGCCCAGTGGGTGGCCCTACAGGCGGACGGTCGCCGGCCGCTGGTCAACCGCGCAACCCAGGGGACCTATCCCCCGGGCAGCGTCTTCAAAGTGGTGACCATGGCCGCCGCCATGGAGCAGGGTGGCCTGACGGCCGCCAGCTCTTTCCTCTGCCGGGGCACATGGACGGGGTTGGGCGCCGACTGGCCGAAGAAGTGCTGGCTGGCGAGCGGGCACGGCAATATCCCCCTGGATCGGGCGCTGACCTCGTCGTGCGACATTGCCTTTTACCAGGTCGGCCTGCTCCTCAACGGCCTGAGCCAGGACCTCTTGCCTGCCTTTGCCCGGCAGTGTGGCTTTGGCGGCCTGACGGGCATGGAGGTGGAGCAGCAGGCAGGCCTGGTGCCCGACCCGGCGTGGAAGATCCAGGCCAAGGGCGAGGGCTGGGCGCCGGGCGACTCGGTAAACCTGGCCATTGGGCAGAGCGAGCTGCTCGTGTCGCCCCTGCAGGTGGCGGTGTTGATGGCGGCCGTGGGCAATGGCGGCACCCTCTACAGCCCCCAGGTGGTGCAGATGATCGCCGCCGACCCCAACAATCCGGAATGGACCTTCGAGCCCGTCGTGACCGGGCAGCTTCCCGTCAGCCAGGACGTCCTGGCGGTCATCCAGCGCAGCCTGCTGGGGGTTACGGCGTCGCCGGCAGGGACGGCGTACGAGGCGTTCAAGGGGCTGGAGCTGCCCGTGGCCGGCAAGACGGGCACGGCCGAGAGCGGCCAGGAGGAGCCTCACGCCTGGTTCGCCGGCTATGCCCCGGCCGAGAATCCAGAGCTGGCCATCGCCGTCGTCGTCGAGCACGCCGGCGAGGGGGCGACCTGGGCCGCGCCGCTGTTCCGAAAGGTCGTGGAGGCCTACTTTGACATCCAGCCCACCCCGACCCCGGAACCGACGCCGGCGCCGTGAGGCCCACCATGAGCATGACGATTGCACACGCACCCGGCAAGGTGATCCTTTTTGGCGAGCACGCGGTGGTCTACGGCCGGCCGGCCATCGCCGTGCCGGTGACCGAGGTCAAGGCCGAGGCCCAGGTCGAGCCGGGCGAGCGCGGGCAGGGCACGGTCATTGTCGCCAGCGACATGGGGCAGCGCATCGTGCTGCGCGAGGCAGGCGATGGCGAGGCCCTGGCGCACCTGGTGCGGCTGGTGCTCAAGCGCCTGCGGGCCGGGCGCGATCCAGACCTGACCATCACCGTGACCTCCACGGTGCCCATCGCCCGGGGCATGGGCAGTGGGGCGGCCGTGGCGACGGCCATCGCCCGGGCGCTCATCAAGCACCTGGGGCATTGGGCGGCGTCGCGCACCATCTCCGATCTGGTGTACCAGTCCGAGGTGCTCTACCACGGCACGCCATCGGGCATCGACAACACGGTGGTGGCCTTCGAGAAGCCCATCTATTTCGTGAAGGACGAGGGCTGGGAGGTGTTCTGGCTGGCAAAGCCCCTCCTGCTGGCCATCGGCGACACGGGCATCGAGAGCTCGACCCGGGAGGTGGTGGGCGACCTGCGGCAGCGCGCCGCGGCCGACCCGGGGCGCTACGAGGCCCTCTTTGACCAGGTGGCAGACGTCACGCGCGCGGCGCGGACCGCCCTGGAGCTGGGGCAGCAGGAAGCCACGGGCCGGCTCATGGACGAGAACCACGCCTTGCTCCAGGAGCTGGACGTGAGCTGTCCGGCGCTCGACCAGTTGGTCATCGCTGCCCGGGAGGGTGGCGCGCTGGGTGCCAAGCTGTCGGGCGCGGGCCGGGGTGGCAACATGGTGGCCCTGGTCACCCAGGAAACGAGGGGGGCCGTGGACATGATGCTGCGCCTGGCCGGTGCCGCGAACGTGACGGTCACCGAGGTGCGTTAGCAGCCAACACCGCCGGTCATTCGCGAAAGAACTCGACCACCTCTTCGGTCTTTTCCGCCTCCATGATCTCGATGAACGTGATCCGCGTCATGGGAAAAATAAAGCCGGTGGCTCCCTGCGTGATATAGTGCACGGGGCGGCCGTCTCGCCGGCGTGGATTGGTAATATAGATGCTGTTGTGCGCCGGGTCGGGCATTGCCTCCATGTCGGCCAGAATTGGGTCTTCGTTCAGCATGTGCACAATTACTTCCATCTGGACCTGGCCTCCTCGGGTTGGCTCCTCGAGCTTATTTGAAATGCACCGTCAGCACCAGCTTGCCAAGCTGCACCTGATCGCCGTCCTTCAGTGGATAGGGCAGGTCGGGCACCAGGCGCGTGGCATTCAAGAACGTGCCGTTCAGGCTGTGCAGATCCTCCAAAAAGATCTGTCCCTCACGGGACGAGATGCGGGCGTGCCGGCGTGAAAGGCCCTTTTCGATGCCCTGCTCGTTGGTAAAATCCACGTCCGGAAAGACGGCGCGCCCGGCATCCAGCCGCCCGATGATCACTTCTTTGGAAAGGGGGAGCTCGATCCGGCCGCCGTCGTGGACGGACAGGACCAGGGTTTTGAACGTCCGCCGGCCCCCCTTGGCCTCGATGGGGCTGGTCAGGGGATCCGTGGTCTGGCTGTCGCTTGGCGGGAGATAGGAGCCGCACTCCTCGCAAAAGAGCGTGTTCTCGGGAAACACGCTGTTGCAGAACGGGCACTTAATCATAGCGAACCTCTTTTGGCAAAATCCCAAGGTCACGCGTGCCAAAGCGGATCTTCTTGCGGCCCGCAGGGGAAAGGGACCCCGTCTGCTCCAGGCGGCCGGCCTCCAGGAGCGCGGCCCGGGCGAGCTCGACCTCGCCGATGTCGAGGAGGCGAGTGGCCACGGTCCTCAGCCGGCCGACCGCCGGCTCAATGCGGCCCAGCTCGATGTCGGCCATGGCCCTGTCTTGCATCTTGAATATGGCGAGCTTGCCCATGGCCGCGGCAATGTCGGCCGAGACGGAGCTTCCGCGGCTAAATTGGGTGTCAAAGGTCACGGTCAGCGTGTAGTGGCTGCGAACCGGCCGCGGATCGGCGGCCGGAATGATGCCCTCGACGTCGACCTGCGCCAGGCGATGCTCTCCCGGAGTGACGTTGTTGACGAGAAGCTCGAGGATAAACGCCTGCGGGCGTCCCTTCTCCAGCACCCCCAGCTTGGTCTCGTCGTCGACAAAGGTGAGGCGGCCGATCTGCGGCGAAACGCGGAACGCGTCCTTTAGCGTGGCGCCGTCGTGCACGTGCAGCGAGAGGCAGACGTCCTGGGCATAGATGCTGCTCAGGCTCTGGACGCGGTCGTGAAATGCCTTGACGATCTTTTCCGGGGAGTCAATGTATACCGAGCCTCCGGGCGACTCGGACAGGTCGGCCATCTGATCCAGAAGCCGGTCGTTCCAATCCGCGCCCACGCCCATGAGCGTCATGGAGATGTGCTCGCTGGCGGCCATGCGGGCCATGGCCAGGCACCCCTCCTCGTCGCCGTAGGTTTGACCGTCGGTAAGCAGGATCAGGTGGCTGAGATTGCTGTTGCTCTGCCAGCGCCGGATCTGCTCCCAGCCCAGCTTGAGGCCCTGCAAGATCTCGGTGCCGCCCCCGCTCTGGATGTGGTTGATGGCCGACCGCGCGGCGACCTGATCCAGGCCAGGCCGGCCGGGCAGCACCAGCTCGGCCCGGTCGTCAAAGACCACCAAAGAGAGAATGTCCTCGGGCTGGAGCTGGTCCACGATGTAGCGGGCGGCCTCTTTGACCTGCTGGAGGCGGTTGCCTTTCATGGAGGTGCTCCGGTCGAGGACCAGGCAGAGGTTGAGGGGCAGGCGGAGGCCCTTGCTCTCCTCCGAGGCGAGGATCTCGACCAGGAGATAGAGGACCTGCGGCTCGCCGATGCAGGGCAGGCACTCGTGGCTCGGCGTCACGCGCAGCACCAGGGGCGGCGTCCGGTCCAGGCCGTTCTGCCGCCGCCACTCGTCATAGGCCCGGCGCTGCTCCGGGTCCAGGAGAAACTCGTAGGCCTCCTGGATCTCGCGAAAACGGTCCAGGGGTTCGTCTTCGCGGCTGACGTCGGGGTGGTAGCGCCGGGCGAGGACGCGATAGGCGTGTTTGATGGCCCTGGTGTCGGCGTCGGCGGCTATGCCCAGGATGGCATAGTAGTCCCGATCGAAGCTCATGGCCCGCTGCTCCCCACGGCCCACTGCCCGTCTTCGGGGTCGGGGAGAGGCCACTCACGGGCAGCGAGGATGACGGTGATATTGTCCTCGCCACCCTTTTCCTTGGCGCGGCTCACCAGCTCCTGGCAGGCAGCGCCGGGCGCAATGGCGGCATCGACAATGGCCGAGATCTCGTCATCGCCGACGTGGCTCCACAGGCCGTCACAGCAAAGCATCAAGTAGGCGCCCGGGGGCAGATCGCGATAGAGAACGTCGGGCTCTACCGACACGCCCTGGCCTACGGCTTTGTAGAGCACGTTGCGCTGGCCGGCCGCCTCTTCGCCGGTCGCCCCGCCGATCTCGACCAGTCGGGCCGCCATGGAATGGTCGCGGGTGATAGGCCGCAGCCGGCCACGCAGCCCCAGGTAGGCGCGGCTGTCTCCCACGTGCGCCACGTAGACGCCATCGCCGAGGAGCAACGCCATGGTAATAGTCGTCCCGGCCCCCGGAAATTGGTGCTGGATGGCCTCGTGGGCGATGTGAATCGCGGATTCCAGCACATCGTTGATGGGGGCCATGCTGTACGGCTCGGCATCGTGGAGCAGGGGCAGGCAGATCTCTTGCATGACGTGGCGGGCCGCCAGGCGGCAGGCCAGGGAACTTGCCTCCGCGCCGCTGGCCTGGCCACCCATGCCGTCGGCCACGAGCAAGAGACCGACGGAAAGGGGGGACTGCCCATGTTGTGCCAGGGTCAGGTTCCAGGCGAGGCCGCTGTCCTCGTTCTGGGGGCGCAGGCAGCCCGGGTCCGAGGCCATGCCGATCTGCAGGTTGGCATAGACCTGGCCCTGAGGAGGCTGGATCTGTAGGTACTGGTCCTGTTCCGCGGGCTGACCGAGTGTATTCATCTCGTCCTGGACGGGACCCTACGTGGGCAGGGCGTAAACGTGGTGGTCGACGGAACCGATATAGACCAACCCCTCACCGACCACCGGCGACGAGGGAATGGGGCCCTTGGTGCTGTAGCGCCACAAGTTGCGTGCTTTTTGAGCGTCTACGGCATGAAGCGTGCCATCGTTGGACCCGATGTACACGACGCCGTCTGACACGGCGGGGGACGAGGTGATGGGGCTGCCCGTGTCATACTTCCAGCGCTCCCGGCCCGACTCGGCATCCAGGGCGTAGAGGTGCCCATCGGCCGAGCCGATGTACACCTGACCTTCGACGACGGTGGGAGAGGAATAGACCGGCCCCCGGGTGCGATAGCGCCACACCGGCCAGCCGGAGCCGGCGTTAAAGCAGTAGAGATGCCCATCGCCCGAGCCGACGAGGACGCGGCCGTCGTCGAGGGTGGGCGAAGAAGTCACCCGGCGGTACGCGTTCTGCTTCCATTTCATCAGGCCTGTCCGCAGGTCGAGGGCATAGAGGTAGCCGTCGTCCGAGCCGGCAAAGATCAGCTCGCCGACGATGAGGGGCGTGGAGCGGATCGGACCGGCCGACTGGAACTTCCAGACCTGGCGCCCCGTCTGGGCATTGAGGGCATAGAGGTGGCCGTCGTCCGAGCCAAAGAAGGCGTGGCCATACTCCACGCGTGCCGACGAGCGGATGGGGCCGCCCGTGGCGCACCGCCATTCTTCTTGCCCCAGGCGCTGGGAGACGGCGTACATGTTGCCGTCCTCCGAGCCGATGAGGATGAACTCGCCGTGAATGCAGGGGGTCGACGCGATGCCGCCCTCCGTTGGAAACTTCCAGACAAAGGTGCCGTCTCTGGCTCCCAGGCAGTACAGGTTGGTGTCATAGCTGCCAATAAACAGCGTGTCGCCCACCAGCCGCGGAGACGAGCGGACGTCGTCTTCGCAGCGAAAGGCCCAGACAGGTTGGATGTCCTGGGGCACGGCAAAGGCCGTCGTTCCCAGCCGGCTGGTGCCCCGCAGGGCCAGGGGCATGGCCGCGCTGAGGGCCGACGCCAGCCCGGTGGCCGAGGCGTACCGTTCCTCGACGTCGTAGGCCAGGCACTTGTTGATGACTGCCTCGAGCTCGGCGGAGACCCGCGGGTTAAAGAGACGGATGGGCCGTTCGTGAAAGCTAAAGGGAGGCTCCAGGCGCGGGTCGCGGTTGGTGAGCAGGTGGTGCATCGTGGCTGCCAGGGCATAGAGATCGCCCCGCGGCTCGGCCACGCCGCGATACTGCTCCGGCGGCGAGTAGCCCTCGGTGCCGATCATGGTCCCGCGCTGCCCATACTCGAACACCTTGGCGATGCCAAAGTCGATGACCATGAGCCGGCCATCGGTTCGGAGCATGAGGTTGCCGGGCTTGACGTCTCGAAAGATGACCGGGGGCTTGTTGTTATGGAGGTAGGCGAGCACGTCGCAGACGTCGATGGCCCATTGGACCACTTCCTCCGGCTCGAAGGGGTGCCGCCGCTCCTCCAGCAGGTCTTCCAGGGTGTCGCCCTCGATAAACTCCTCGACGAGATAGCTCCGCAGGTCCTCTGTAAAATAGTCAAAGATCTTGGGTATGGCCGGGTGGGACAGGCTGGCCAGGATGTTGGCCTCGCGCTCAAAGCTCTGGATTCCGAGGCGCCGCAGGCGAGGGTCGGGCGCCCCGTTGTTCATCTCTTTGACGGCAATGATCTTCTGGACCGCGCTAAAGCGCAAGTCGCGGGCGCGGTAGACGGCGCCCATGCCTCCGACGCCCTGGACGGCCAGCAACTCGTAGCGCTGCTCCAGCACCGTGCCAGGGGGAAGGGTACCCTCGGGCTGCACGGCTGCCGGAGCGTCGCCTGTTGCGATCCTGCGGGTGTCGAGATCACTCACGGTCTTGTCCTCTATCAGGATGCCCAATTATACCCGGAAACAGGGTTTCTTGCAACTCGGCCGACTTTCGTTATAATAGGTCGAGATCGACGGCCCTGACCCGGAGGCCGAGTCCGGGGCCGCAAGGAGAGACCGAGGATGAAAACTGCCGGGCGACGATCGAACATGCCGGAGGGGAACGGGGGCGCGGCTTGAAAAAGCTCGCGGTGCTCCTTCTGTGCCTGGTGGCCCTGGGCCTGGCCCTGTTGTTGGCGCCGCTCGGGCTGCGCGCCTGGGTGGAAGGGACGTATCGCGGCCGCGTCTACAGCCAGGCGGCGGCCGTGCCATCACAGCCGCTGGCCATCGTCTTTGGCGCCGGCTACTGGCCCAGCGGTCGCCTGAGCGACGCCCTTGCCGACCGCATGGAGGCGGCCATCGCCCTCTACGAGGCCGGGACGGTGAACAAGCTGCTCCTCACTGGCGACAACCGGTTCGCGGACTATAACGAGCCGGAGGCCATGGCTGCCTATGCCGAGGAACGGGGGGTGCCCCGCGAGGACCTGGTGCTGGACTATGCGGGGCGGCGCACGTACGATAGCTGCTACCGGGCGGGGGCCATCTTTGGCGTGGAGCGGGCCGTCCTGGTGACCCAGGACTTTCACCTGCCCCGGGCGCTCTACACGTGCGATCGCCTGGGGCTGGAGGTCGTGGGCCTAGCCGCGGACCGCCAGGCGTACGTGCGCGCCGCGTGGTACGACCTGCGCGAGGTGATGGCGCTGGCCCGCGCCTGGCTTGACCTGGAGCTCCTCAAGCCGGAGCCCGTCCTGGGAGACCCCATCCCGGTGGATTGGAGCCAGCGCTCGGATCAGGTCCCGTAGCCTGCACGGTGGGGCCGCCGGCCTGTCCTACGGGGCGTGCAGGGGGCGAATGCAGACCAACCCCTCACAGCCCGGGCCTCCCCCGTTTGCCTCCTCACCCATTCGGGCGTATAATAGCCACAATCTGAATGCACAGGGGCAGGAGGAAGGACCATGGCTCAACCGCACGTCGTCACGCCTGGCGAGCCCATCCGGCTGGCCGCCTATGACCCGAACGACACCGGAGAGTACGACAAGGACTCGGCAAAAAAGGTGCTGAAGCGCAACACCAAGCGCCTCCTGGAGCTGCAGGAGGTCCTGTGGGCCGAGGGGAAACACGCGGTACTCATTGTCCTCCAGGGCATGGACGCCTCGGGCAAGGACGGGACCATCGAGCACGTCTTTCACGGCGTGAACCCCCAGGGCTGCCACGTGACCGGTTTCAAGGTGCCCACCAAGGAGGAGCTGGATCACGACTTCTTGTGGCGCATCCACAAGGCCGCGCCCCGACGGGGAATGATCGGCATTTTTAACCGGTCGCAGTACGAGGACGTCCTCGTCGTCCGCGTAGAGAACCTGGCCCCCGAAGATGTGTGGAGCAAGCGCTACGAGCAGATCAACCACTTCGAGAAGCTGCTGGCCGACACGGGGACGGTGATCCTGAAATTCTACCTGCACATCTCCAAGGACGAGCAGAAGGAGCGCTTTGAGGCGCGCCGGCAGGACCCCAACAAGGTGTGGAAGTTCTCGGAGGAGGACGTGGCCAAGCGCCGCCTGTGGGATGACTACATGCAGGCCTACGAGGACGCCATCAACCGCTGCAGCACGCCTTGGGCGCCTTGGACCATCGTGCCGGCCAACCGCAAGTGGTACCGGAACCTCGTCGTCTCGCAGGCGCTGGTCAACACCCTGGAAGGGCTGGGCATGCAGTATCCGCCCCCCGAGCCCGGGATCGGCGAGATCGAGATCGTGTGAGGTTGCCCGCAATTGGATAGCGTGCTATAATCAATCGGCTGTGGTGAGGTTATGCCAGGGCTGCCTTTGTCCGTGCCCTCGCCACGGCCGGCGGCCTGGCGCGGCGGCGATGGAGGCGCACGGCCACCTGACTGCAACTGTCAAGGCGATGAGACATCATCGTCAGGTATGGAACAGCCTCGTGGGTTACAATGGCCGCACTGCACGCTTACGGAGATTGTAATGCAACCTTTGGCCATAGGCACCGTATTAAAGAACCAATACCGAATCGTCCGCCTGGTGGGAGGCGGCGGCATGGCCTGGGTCTACCAGGTGGAAGAGCTGCCCCCGGGCAGCGGCAAGCTGTGGGCCTTGAAAGAGCTGCGGCCGCAGACCGAGGACCGGAGCGAGCGGGCCGTGGCCCAGAGCCTGTTCCAGCAAGAGTCGCGGCTCTTGCGCGAGCTGGACCATCCCAACATACCAAAGATCGCGGACTTTTTTGAGGAGCAGGGCCGCGCCTGCCTGGTCATGGAGTTCATCTGGGGCGAGTCGCTGGAAAAGCGCCTGACGTCGACCAACGCGCCCCTCCTCGAGACCGACGTGCTCAAGTGGGCCATCCAGCTCAGCGAGGCCCTGGAGTACCTGCACAACCTTCAACCGCCCATCATCTTTCGCGACATGAAGCCCAGCAACGTCATGGTGACCAACACCGGGCTGGTCAAGCTCATCGACTTTGGCATTGCCCGCACCTACAAGGTCGGCAAGAAGCGCGACACCGTGGCCATGGGCTCGGAAAACTATGCCGCGCCCGAGCAATGGGGCAAGGGGCAGACCGACGCCCGCTCGGACGTCTATGCCCTGGGCGCGACGATGTACCACCTGCTGGCCAACATGGCGCCCACCCCGGCCTTCTTGCCGTCAGAGCCCCTGCCGCTGGGCAACTATAACGGGGCCATCTCGAACAAGACCATCGGCATCATCGAGAAGGCCATGGCCCGCGATCGGGCCCGCCGCTTCCAGTCGGCGCGGGAGATGCGCCAGGCCCTGCTGGACGCCCTGCCCATGCCTTACGTCCCGCCGGCCCAGCCTGTGGCACCGCAGCCTCTACCACAGCCTGTTGCGGCCCCGGACCCGGCCATGGCGCCGACGCTGCCCGCCCGATCGGTGGCGCCCTCGGCACTACCGGCCGCGGCTGCGCAACCGGCGGTGGCCCCGGCCAGGCCCATGCCTCAGCCGGCCCGGCCCGTGCCGGCGCCCGCGCCGGGCAAGGCTTGCCCATCCTGTGGCCGGACCAACAGGGCAAACGCCCGGTTTTGCGGCGCCTGCGGCTATTCCTATGCCCCGCCGCGGCCGGCCATCCTGAGGGTGATCGAGCCGGTGCGCGCCGCCTGGGAGATGCCCGTGGCCCGCAGCCCCATGCTGCTGGGCCGCGCCAGCGAGGCGGAGGGCTACCGCCCCGACTTTGACATGACCTTTTACGACGACGGCGATTACGTTTCGCGCCGCCACGCCCGCATCACCAAGGGGCAGGCGGGCTATTTCATCACCGACCTTGGCAGCAGCAACGGCACAACGGTCAACGGCATTCCCCTGGTGCCCGACCGCGCCCGCCTGCTGCGGAACGGCGACCGGATCAAGGTTGGCCTGGTCGTCATCCAGTTCTGGCTGCGCTGATATGGCCGGCGGAGGCGTTCCAGCACCCGTGGCGGGGGACACGACGAGCCGCGGGCTCGCGGGAGAAGGAGATAGGAGAAGGAGTATGATCTGTCCTGCTTGTGGAGCAGAGAATCGAGAGGGGGCGCGCTTCTGCCGGCGCTGCGGCTTTGAGCTGGCGACGGCCGTCGAGACGCCTCCTCCGGCCGAGGTGAGCGAAGGGGAGCCCCTCTCGCCTGAGGAGGGCGACGGGCCGGTGCCCGGGGAGGCCCCGCCTGCAGTTGTGGCCGGAGAGCCGCCGGCAGCGGCCCGCCCGGAAGAGACCCCGCCGGTCCCGGAGCCCGAGGCGGAATCGCCGCCCGAGGTGCCCGAGGCCGAGTTCGAGCTGGGCGAGCCGGAGGCCGGCCCTGAGCTGGAAGAGCCCGCCGAAGAGCCCGAGGTCCAGGACAAGGAGCCCCTTGAGGAGCCCGTCGTACAGCCTGTGGCCGAGGCGGAGGCCGCCGAAGCGCCGGCCGAGCCGGGCGCCGTGGAAGAGGACGTGCCGGAGGAAGCCGCGCCGGAGGAAGATGACATGCAGCTCTTCTGGCGGGAGGAGGCCGAGCCCCTGGAGCCGGTGGAGGCGGGCACGCTGATTGCCGGCCGCTATCGCCTGGTGGAGGCCCTGGATGTGCAGTCGCAGCAGATCCTCTACGAGGCCGAGGATATGCAGGCCTGTTGGCAGTGCGGCTTCGAGGGCAACTCGACCAAGGACGCATTCTGCTCCCAGTGCGGCGCTGTCCTACAAACCCGGCCCCTGGTGCGCCTGGTACAGGTGGCCGGCGAGGAAGGGCAGCCCGATCTGCCGGTGGGCGTCCAGTTGGGCGGCCTTCTGGAGCACGAGGGCCGGCTCTTTTACCTGGTGAGCGAGCCGCCGGCCCCCGAGCCGGCTCCTGCCGCGTCGTTGGGGCCGGACCTGCGCCTGGTCGTGGGGCACCGCTCGGACACGGGCAGGGTTCGCGAGCTGGACGAAGACAGCCTGCTGGCGATCGCGTTGGCGCCCAGCTACGAGGCGCGTACGGCGTCCCTGGGCCTGTTTGCCGTGGCCGATGGGATGGGCGGCCACGAGGGCGGTGAGGTGGCCAGCAAGCTCGCCCTTCGCGTCCTGGCCGAGCACGTGATGAAGGGCATCGTCCTGCCCGAGCTGGCGGGCGACCTGTCGCCCGACGAGGATCTGCTGCTGCGGCTGCAGTCGGGCGTGGAGGCTGCCAACGACGCCGTCTACCTGGCGCGCCAGAAGCGGGGCAACGACATGGGCACCACGCTCACAGCCCTCCTGATACGCGACGCGCGGCTCTTTGTGGCCCACGTTGGCGATTGCCGGGCCTACCGCTGGAACGCCGAGGGGCTGGAGCAGCTTACCACCGACCATTCGGTGGTGGCGAGCATGATCGCCAACGGCCAGGCAGCGCCGGAAGAGATCTACAGCCATCCTCATCGCAGCATCATCTACCGGAGCATCGGCGACAAGCCGAGCGTGGAGATAGACGCCGAGGTCCTGCCCCTGGCGGCCGGCGACCGGCTGATCGTGTGCAGCGACGGGCTGTGGGAGATGGTTCGCAATGAGGGAATCGCCGACGTGATGCTCCAGGAAGCCGATCCCCAGGCGGCCTGCGACCTATTGGTCAAGCACGCCAACCTGGCCGGCGGCGAGGACAACATCAGCATTATCGTCGTGTTGGTGGAGGCCACCTGACGGCGCTCCCGGGCGCGCCGGGGCAGCGATGGGCTGCCCGGCGACAACCCGGGGACCCGAACGGACGTATAGAGTGGGACAGAAGGAGGTAAGGTATGAACAATCACGTGACCCTGACCAGCCGGTTAAACAAGGCCAGCATGCCGGTGATGAACACGCAGCAGCTGGTGTACGTGCTTGTGGAGGCAGCGCCCAGCGCCGCGGTGCAGGCCGTGCAAATGCCGCTGAATCTCGCCCTGGTACTGGACAAGAGCGGCTCCATGCAAGGCGAAAAGATCCAGAACCTGCGCTCGGCCGCCAAGCTCGTGGTCGATCGCCTCGGCCCGGATGATCTCATTTCGATTGTCGCCTTTAGCGATCGCAAGTACCTCATCGCCGAGAGCCAGCCGGTCACCGACAAGCAGGCCCTGAAGCACAAGATCGACCGCATCCGCGACGGCGGGGGCACGGCCATCTCCGGCGGGATGGGCCAGGGATTGGCAGAGCTGGAAAAGGCCCTCTCTTCCGATCGCATCAGCCGCATGCTGCTCCTCACCGACGGCCAGACCTTTGGCGACGAAAAGCAGTGCAAGAAACTAGGCAAAGAGGCGGGCGGAAAGGGCATCGTCGTCAACGCCCTGGGCCTGGGGGACGATTGGAACGAAGACCTGCTGGACGACGTGGCGGAGGCCAGCGGCGGGGTGGCGGATTTCATCGACTCCCCGGCCAAGATCGTGGGCTTCTTCCAGAGCGCCGTGCAGACCATGCAGGACACGGTGGTGCAGAACGTGCAGTTGATCCTGCGCCTGGCCAACGGCATTACCCCGCGCCAGGTGTGGCAGGTGCTGCCCATGATCTCGAACCTTGGCTACCGGCCGCTCTCGGACCGGGACGTGCAGGTGACCCTGGGAGAGCTGGAAAAGGGCCAGTCCCGCAGCCTCCTGGTAGAGCTGCTGGTGGGCGCGCGACCGGCCGGCCAGTACCGGGTAGCCCAGGCGGAGGTGAGCTACGATGTCCCGGGGTTGGGAGTCGTCGGGGCAAAGGTCAAGTCGGACATCGTGCTCGAGTTCACCGCCGACGCCACCCGCGCCAGGGAGTACGACGCGGAGGTGATGAACATCGTCGAGAAGGTGACGGCCTTCAAGCTCCAGACCCGTGCCCTGGAAGAGGCCAAGATCGGCAACATCGTGGGGGCCAGCGAGAAGCTGCGGGCGGCGGCCACCCGTCTCCTGGAGATGGGCGAGCAGGAGCTGGCCGAGTCGGCCCTGCAGGAGGCCGAGAACCTGGAGAAAAGCGGGCAAATGTCGTCCCATGGGACCAAGAAGCTGCGCTACGAGACGCGCAAGCTGACCCAGCGGTTGACCCCATAACGCGAGTGGAAAGGCACGGGCGAGGGCCACGGCCTGCTTGAACGTTCAAGTGAGTAAGGAGGATTAACTCATGGTAACCTGTCCAAACTGCGGAAACCAGGCCAGCGAGGGAGCCATTTTCTGCGATCAGTGTGGTGCGCGCCTGCCGGTGACCGAGTCCGTACCGGGGCCCGAGTCGCCCCAGGCGCCGCAGGCGGCCCCCGCGCCGGTGGCCGAGGCCGGTTCTTCTCCCCAGGCAGCTCCCGCGCCGGGCAGCGGCAGCGTCATCTGCCCGGCCTGCGGTGCCGGCAACGTGCCCGGCGAAGCTTTCTGCGACTACTGCGGGTCGCCCCTGGACGCGCCCGTGCCCACGCCGGCACCGGAGGCCGAAGCCGAGTCGCCGGCGGCTGAAGCCGCACCGCCGGCCGCCGAGGGCGCACCGGTGGCCGCCGAGGCCGCACCGGCCGGGGCCGAAGCGCCCGCCGCCGAAGGCGGGCTGACCTGCCCGGCCTGCGGCGCCCCGGTCGAGCCCGGCGAGGTCTTTTGCCAGAACTGCGGCGCTTCGCTGGCCCAGCCCCCGCTGCCGCCCGAGGCGGTGGAGGAGCCGGCGGCCGCCGAAGCGCCTGCCGCCGTCGAGGAGCCGCCCGCTCCGGCCGAAGCACCGGCGCCTCCGGCTGAAGCACCGGCCGCAGCCGTCGAGGAGCCCATCGAGCAGG
>JAAYZQ010000201.1 GCA_012514775.1 Anaerolineaceae bacterium | reverse complement strand
GCCACCGCCTATGGCTGGTCGCCCCGTTTTCGGGCTGATCTGGTGATCAACAACCTGGCCTGCTGGGCGAAGGTCACCGGCGAAATCCTCATCCTGAGCGACGGCACGCCCTGGAGACCAGTCGTGCACGTGCAGGATATCTCCAGTGCCTTTGCCGCTGCTCTGGCGGCACCCCGAGAGGCCATCCACAACCAAGCCTTTAACGTGGGCATTAACACGGAGAACTACCAAGTTCGCGATCTGGCGGCAATCGTGCAGGAGGCGTTCCCAGGCTGTCAGGTATCCTATGCCGAGGGCGGTGGCCCGGACCCCCGCAGCTATCGCGTGGACTTTTCCAAGATTGGTCGCTGCGTCCCTGCCTTCAAGCCGACGTGGAATGCCCAGCGCGGGGCCGAGGAATTGTGCTCTGCGTTTGGGGACATTGCCCTCACCCAGGAAGACTTCCGTGGCCCCAAGTACGTTCGACTTGCGCGACTGAAGGCCCTATTGGCGGAGGGCAAACTAGACGAGAAACTGTACTGGAAAGACCGAACCTACTATCCGACCAGCACTGACAAGGAGGAATAGGGGATGACTGGACAGCCATTCTGGAATAGTCGTCCTACATTCGTCACAGGCGCCACCGGACAGCTGGGCGGCTGGCTGGTAAGGCGCCTGCTCGATGCCGGGGCCGATGTAGTCTGCCTGGTGCGGGACTGGGTGCCGCAATGCGAGTTGGTGCGAACGGGGCTCTTGGAGCGGGCCAAGGCCGTGCGAGGGGACTTGAGCGATCTGGAGTTGTTGCGGCGCGCGCTGGGGGAATACGAGATAAACACCGTGATTCACCTGGCCGCGCAGAGCATCGTGGGGACCGCCAACCGCGACCCGGTCACGACCTTTGAGACCAACATCCGTGGTACCTGGTCCCTGCTGGAGGCCTGCCGGGCGATCCCTACGGTTAAGCAGGTTGTGATGGCCTCGACGGACAAGGTATATGGGGACAGCGACGAGCTGCCCTACCACGAGGAGATGCCGCTGCTCGCCGTCTATCCTCATGACGTGAGCAAGGCCTGCGCGGAGATGATCGCCCGCTGCTATGCCCAGACCTACGCGCTGGGCGTAGCGGTCACCCGGTTGCCGAACCTATACGGCGGTGGTGACCTCAACTGGAGCCGCATTGTGCCAGGGACGGTCCGCTCGGTGTGGAAAGGCGAGCGGCCGGTGATCCACTCCAACGGCAAGTTCATCCGCGATTACCTGTATGTCGAGGACGCCGCAGCGGCGCACCTGTACCTGGCCGAGAGCCTGGCCGAGAAGCCCGAGCTGCGCGGCCAGGCCTTCAACCTATCCAGCGGGGGCCACCTCTCCGTCCTGGAGCTTGTAGACAAGATCGTGCGGCTGATGGGCTCGGATCTGACGCCGCTGGTGGAGGACAAGGCCAAGCAGGAGATCCGCAACCAGTACCTCACCGCCCAGAAGGCGCGCGACATCCTGGGCTGGCGCCCGCTGTACACGATTGACGGGGGATTGCAGGCGACCATTGATTGGTACAGGACATTCTTTGCTGGGCAGGCCTGAAGGAGGCGAGCGAACCATGCGCGTATTCATCACCGGGGCGGGCGGCTTCATCGGTTCCCAACTAGCCCGGCTGCTGCTGAGAGAAGGCTGCGAGGTCTCGGCGCTCCTGCGCGCTGAGAGCGACCCGTGGCGCATCCGCGACATCCTGCCCGACCTGCAGGTGGTAAAAGGCGACTTGTTGGACCCCAGGCAGAGCTGGGGGGAACGCCTGGAGGCGATCCGCCCCGAGGCTTGCTTCCACCTGGCCTGGTACGCCGAGCCGGGCAAGTTCGTCTCCAGCCCGCGGAACCTGCAGTACCTCTCGGCCAGCCTGGGACTCGCAACACGCCTCGCTGAGGCCGGCTGCCATAAGCTGATGATCGCCGGCACCTTCTCCGAGTATGACCAGAGCCTGGGGTACTTGGCGGAGGACTCGGCTCTCAAGCCCAACACCCTCTACGGCGCGACCAAGGCTGCCCTGTACCAGGGCCTGGCGCTATGGGCGTCCGCCGCCGGGGTCGAGCTGGTCTGGCCGCGCATCTTTAGCGTCTATGGCCCGGGCGAACACGAGAAGCGCTTCGTCCCCGCCGTGATTATCGCGGCGCTGCGCGGCGAGTCGACGCGGCTGACGCCTGGCGAACAGTTGCGTGACTATTTGCACGTCGCCGACGTGGCCGGCGCGCTGTGGGCAGTGGCGCAGAGCAGCCTGACCGGGCCGGTCAACATCGGCTCGGGACAGCCGCTGGCTATCCGCGACCTGGCGACGCGCATTGGGACGATCCTGAGGCGACCGGAGCTGATTCGGCTGGGCGACCTGCCGTACCGGGAGGGCGACCCGATGTTCGTCTGCGCCAACACCCAATTGCTCAAGCGTGCCACCGGCTGGACACCGCAGCACGACCTGGAGTCCGGCCTGCGCGACACGATCGAGTGGTGGCGGGGAAAGCTGGGCATCCAGTGACAATACATTGGAGCGACCGGGGAGGCGAATCCGCCCGAGGAGACGACCTACCGTGATCCTTCGAGGGCTATGGATACTCGTGCTGGCACATATTGCCCTCACCTGGGCGCTGGCCATCCGCCGCGGATGGCGCGCCCGCCGCAACGAGGTAAATTCGCCGCCGCCGCGGCGCGAGGACCTGCCGCCGGTCTCGGTCCTCGTGCCGGCCTGGAACGAAAAAGGCACCATTGAAAAGCATATCGCCGCCCTGCGCCAGGTGGAATACCCTCGCTGGGAGGCGATCATCCTGGCCGGGGGCGACGATGGAACCCACAGCGCAGCGATGGCGGCTGCAATGGGCGATGAGCGGTTGCGCGTCCTGGAGCGCGGGCCGGAGCCCAAGAACGCGGCCCTCAACCGGGGCGTCCAGGAAGCGCAATACGATATCGTCGTCCTTCTGGATTGCGACAACATCGTCGAGCCGGGCTGGCTGGCGGCGCTTATGGCGCCAATCGCCCGTGGCGCCTCCGTGGCCGTCGGCGATGGCTTCCCCAACCGGATCACCCCGGTGACGCTGGAAGAGACCATGTGGAACATCCACACTTACCAAATCCAGAAGCTGTCCTGGATCCAGGGCGACCGCTCCATTGCCATCCGCCGCGACCTGCTGGCGCGCATCGGCGGCCTGCCCGAGCATACCTACGCCCGCGAGGACTGGGACATCTGGGCCAGGCTGGGCGATACGGGCGAGCGGGTCGCTTTCGCCGAGGGCGCCCGCCTGACCACGGACCGCCCTGCCACCGTGCGGGAATCCTGGAGGCACCACCTGCGCTGGCGGCGGACCCACCTGACCGGGCTGTGGGAGCATCGGGCCACCCTGTTGAATCAACCGAGGGACCTGTTCGCGCAGCTCTACGCCTATCTCCTCGCCGCGGGGCTGGCTTTCTACCTCCTGCTGACCGGCATCGCCGCCCTCGTCCGGCCGGACTGGGCTGCGGCCATGCTGAGCCTGCTCGCGCCCTTTCTCGCCTGGCTCTGCGGCCGGACGGCTGCCCTCGCGGGCGCGGTGGCAGCTTACACGGGGGACTGGCGCTGGCTGGCCAGGGCCTGGATGCCGGCGCTCAACCTGTTCCTGACCATACCGGCGTCATTCGTCGCCTTGCTGACGCCCCGCAGCGCGCCTCCGCTGTACAAGGGGCCGAGGAACTCTCGCTCCGCAGCGGCAGGAGGGCCTGCCACGTGAGCGCTGAACAGAAGACCGTGCCCCTCACCGTCATCGAGCCGGCCAAGGGCTGGATGCACCTCGAGCTGCGCGACCTCTGGCACTATCGCGACCTGCTCTACTTCCTGGTCTGGCGCGACCTGAAGGTGCGCTACAAGCAGACCGTCCTGGGCGCGGCCTGGGCGGTCATCCAGCCGTTCTTCACCATGGTCGTCTTTAGCGTCTTTTTCGGGCGGCTGGGGCGCATTCCCTCTGAGGGGATGCCCTATCCCATCTTTGCCTACGCCGCACTGGTGCCCTGGACCTACTTTGCCAACGCGCTGACCCAGGCCAGCAACAGCCTGGTGGACCAGCAGCACGTCATCACCAAGGTCTACTTTCCGCGGCTGCTGGTGCCCCTGGCCCCCATCGTCGCCGGGCTGGCCGATTTCGGGATCGCCTTTGTCGTGCTATTGGGCATGATGCTCTTCTACGGCGTCGCGCCGACGGTGGCCATCTGGACGTTGCCGCTGTTTGTGCTGCTGGCCATCGCCACCGCCCTGGGCGTCGGGCTCTGGCTCTCGTCGCTCAACGTGCAGTACCGCGACTTTCGCTACACCGTCCCCTTCCTGGTGCAGTTCTGGCTCTTTGCCACGCCCATCGCCTATCCCGCCAGCCTGGTGCCCGAGCGCTGGCGCGCGCTCTACGGCCTGAACCCCATGGCCGGCGTGGTGGAGGGCTTCCGCTGGGCGCTGCTGGGCCAGCAAGCCCCCGGCCCCCTGCTGCTGGTCTCGGTGATCATGGTCGCGGCGCTGCTGGTGGGCGGACTCTACTATTTTCGTCACATGGAGGAGACCTTTGCCGACGTGGTGTAGCCCATGAGCGATGTCGCCATTCGCGTAGAGGGCCTCGGCAAGCGCTACCGCATCGGCGAGCGCGAGCCCTATGGCGTGCTGCGGGATGCGCTGGCCAGGGGCGCCGCCAGCGCCGCCCGCTCCGTTGGCTCCCTGCTGCGCCGGGATGGCCGGGGCAACGGCCATTCGCCCTCGGGGCCCGAGTCCTTTTGGGCGCTCAAGGATATCTCTTTCGAGGTCAAGCAGGGCGAGGTGGTCGGCATCATCGGCCGCAACGGCGCTGGCAAGTCCACATTGTTGAAGATCTTGTCGCGCATCACCAAGCCCACCGAGGGGCGGGCCGAGATCCGCGGACGGGTGGGGTCGCTGCTAGAGGTAGGCACCGGCTTTCACCCCGAGCTGACCGGCCGCGAGAACGTCTACCTCAACGGCGCCATCCTGGGCATGCGCCGCGCCGAGATCGCTCGCAAATTCGACGAGATCGTGGCCTTTGCCGAGATCGAGAAGTTCTTGGATACCCCGGTCAAGCGCTATTCCAGCGGCATGTACGTGCG
>JAAYZQ010000200.1 GCA_012514775.1 Anaerolineaceae bacterium | reverse complement strand
GGTTGGAGCGCGCGCGGGAGTTTTGATTCGTGTCGGATGTCTTGTGGGTCCTGTCTCACATCCAGGTCACCGATGTCATCGATATCCTGCTGGTGGCCGTGGTGTTCTATCTGCTGTTTTCGCTGGCCCAGGGTACACAGGCCGTGCAGTTGCTGCGAGGTATGGTCCTGGTCATCCTCGTTGCCTTCCTGGCCAGCCAGATCTTGCCCTTCCAGGGCTTTAGCTGGCTGGTCAGCACGGCTCTGCCTGCCTTGCTCATCGCCATCCCCGTCATCTTTCAGCCCGAGCTGCGACGCGCCCTGGAACGGCTGGGCCGGACGGGCGGGCTGTTGCTGCGCGTTCAGCAGGAAGAAGAGATGGAGCGCATCATCGACGAGGTGACCCGGGCCGTGCATCGCCTGGCCGGCGAGCGGCACGGGGCGCTCATTGTCTTTGAACGAGAGACGGGCCTGCAAGAATTTATCGAGACGGGCGTGGAGATCAATGCAGAGGTCAGGGCCGAGCTGCTGCGTACCATCTTTCATCCCAACACGGCCCTCCACGACAAGGCCGTCATCATTCGCGAGGACAAGATCGTCGCTGCCAGCAGCATGCTGCCGGCCAGCCACAACCCGCAATACAGCGGCCTGGGCACCCGCCACCGGGCGGCCATCGGCCTGACGGAGGAAAGCGACGCCCTGGTGGTGGTCGTCTCGGAAGAGACCGGGATCGTATCGGTGGCCTATAACGGCAGGATGGTGCGCCGCATGGACGCCAACCGCCTGCGAAACGTGCTGCTGGCCTTCTTTCAGCACCGCCTGGGTGGCCGCGGCTGGGCGAGCAAGGTCTAGGAGCGTGCGGTTGTCGAGGCGCGTGGTCCTGGGGGATGGGGCTCGTTCGGGGGCGGCGATGGCGGCGCTAGTTGGCCTGTTAGCGCGTCAGCGCCTCTTCCAGGGCCTGGGCCAGCTCCCCGCTGCTGACGGAACCCAGAAAGTGGCGCACCAGCAGCCCCTGGCGATCGATGACAAAGGTCTCCGGCACGCCCGTCACGCCATAGGCGCGGGCGATCCGGTTTCCCGTGTCGGCGCTGCTGGGGAAGGTGATGCCAAACTCGTCGACAAAGGCCCTGGCCTTCGACGTGGCGTCCTTGTAGGCGATGGCATAGAACTGGACGTCGCGCTCTCGATAATCCTGCCAAATCGCCTCCAGGTCTCCGGCCTCTTCGCGACAGGGGTTGCACCAACTGGCAAAAAAGTTGACGACGACGACCTGGCCCGGCTGGCCGTTGAGAGCCATGGCCGTGCCGTCGAACGCGGTGAGCTGAAAGGACGGCACCTCGCTGCCGGGCAGTGGCGGAGACGATGGGCCTGTCAGGAGCGAGTAGCCCAGGAGCAGCACGACGACCAGTCCGACGGCAGCGGCGGCAGTCCCCACCGGCGACCTGCGCCGCGGCTGCGGCAGGTTGGTGTCTGGAATTTGCATTGCTTCTCTCCCGGCTTCCATGGGGCGCATTGTACCTCACTTTGCCGGCCCTGTCCAGCCCGGCCCTGCGTCTTTCGGCGCAGGTGCGGCAGGGCCGGGATAACGCCGTGTAGGAGATGTCGTGACGACCCGAGAGTATAGCCTGTTCGAACTGCAAAGCCTGAAAGGACGCCTCCTGCCGCTGCTGGCCGGCGTACTGGGCCTGCTGCTCATCGTGTGGGTGGTGGCCGCCCCGGCCGAGTCCAGGCTGGGGAGTGTCGTCAAGCTCGTCTACGTCCACGGAGCCCTGGTGTGGGCCGGCCTGCTCACCTTCAGCCTCGCTGGCTTCCTGGGTTTGGTGGCCCTGGCTCTGCGCCTATCGGGCCCCGCCACGGGCCGCGCCGCCCCCTGGCTGCGCGGCGCCCGGAGCGCGGGCCTGGCGGCCCTCGTGGTGTGGATCGTGTACGTCCTGTCGTCCATGGCCGTCACCGGGCTGACGTGGGGACAGTGGATCGCCTGGGGCGAGCCCCGGGTGCGGGCGACGGCGGCCATCCTCGTGGCGGCGCTGGCGCTGAACGTCGTCGTCCGCCTGGTCGACCACCCGGACCTGACGGCCCTGGTGCAGGTGTTGATGGGCATTGCGCCCTGGGTGGTCGTCAGCCGCGCCCAGGCCATTCGCCACCCGGTGGATCCAATCGGCGGGTCTACCTCGACGTCGATCCAGGGGTTTTACCTGCTCATCGTCGTCACCGTGATAGCCCTGGCGCTGACACTCGTCGCCTGGCTGTGGGCCGGCGCCGAGCTGGCGCCCGAGCGACGACGGCGAGGACCGGGCCCCGACCATGATAGAACAGCCACAACTGGAACGTGAGGACAAAAAAGGATGAACCCTGTCAAGATCATAACCGTGGAAAAGAGCCGGGAACTGGAAAGGGCAGCCGACGAAGGCGGCCTGAGCTTTGCCCGGATGATGGAGAACGCCGGACGGGCCACGGCCCGCGCCGTTGAGCAGCTCCTGGCGCCGCGCGACCGGCGTGTGGTCGTCCTCGTCGGCCCGGGCAACAACGGCGGCGACGGCCTGGTGGCGGCCCACTACCTGGCACAGGTGGGTGCCCGGGTGACCTGTTACCTCTGGAAGCGCGAGGCGGCGGGGGATGACAACCTGGAGCGCGTGCAGGCCGGCGGGCTGCCGGTCGTCTGGGCCGAGGACGACGGCGACCACGAGGCCCTGCGCGGGCTACTGCAAGGAGCCGACGTGGTGGTCGACGCCCTGCTGGGCGTCGGCGTCTCGCTGCCGCTGCGCGACAACCTCCGCTCCCTGCTGGAAACCGTGAAAGCAAGCCTGGGCGAGCGGCGCGGAGCGGCAGAGCTGGCCCACGCGGTGCCGGGCGCCGGGCTGAGGGCCGCGCCCCTGGTGGTCGCCGTAGATTGCCCCACCGGCCTGGACTCGGACACCGGCGAGGTGGACCCTGCTACCCTCCCGGCCGACGTGACAGTCACCTTTGCCCATCCGAAGGTGGGGCTGCTGCGCTTCCCCGGGGCAGGCAAGGTGGGCCGCATCGTCGTGGCCGACATCGGCATTCCCGCCGACCTGGCCGCCAACGTGGACCTGGAGATGGCCACGGCCGAGACGGTGGCCGCCTGGCTGCCCGAGCGCTCGCCCTCGTCGCACAAGGGCACCTTCGGGCGGGTCCTCGTCGTTGCCGGCTCGGTGAACTATGTGGGCGCCGCTGCCCTGGCCGGATCGGGCGCCAAGCGGGTGGGCGCCGGCCTGGTGACCATGGCCCTGCCGGGCCCCATTCAGTTGGCCGTGGCGGCCAACCTGGCCGAAGCCACCTACCTGCTGCTGCCCCACGACATGGGCGTCGTCAACAGCGGCGCCGTCCAGGTGGTGCGCGAGCGCATGGGCGATTACGACGCCCTGCTCCTGGGCCCGGGGCTCAGCCAGGAGGACGAAACCGTGGCCTTTGTGCAGACCTTCCTGGGCCTGCACCGCAGGGAGCGCCGGGGGCGCCTGGGCTTTGTCGAGCGCTCGGAACCGGAGGGCGAGGAGCAGCCGGCCCCGCCGCCCCTCGTCGTCGATGCCGATGGCCTCAACGCCCTGGCCCAGGTGCCGGACTGGTGGCGCTCGCTGCCGCCCGGCACTATACTGACGCCGCACCCGGGTGAGATGGCCCGCCTGGTGGGTGGCGACGCGACCACCGCCGATGTCCAGGCCGACCGCGAGGGCATGGCGCGGCGCATGGCCGGGGAGTGGGGTGCCGTGGTCGTGCTCAAGGGCGCCCTGACCGTCGTCGCCGCGCCCGATGGCCGGGCCATGGTCCAGCCCTTTGCCAACCCGGGCCTGGCCACGGCCGGCACCGGCGACGTGCTGGCGGGCGCCATCGCCGGCCTGAGGGCCCAGGGCCTGGAAGCCTTTGAGGCGGCCGTCGCCGGGGCCTACGTGCACGGCCTGGCGGGCGAGCTGGCCCGTGACGAGCTGGGTGAGATGGGCATGGTGGCCGGCGATCTGCCGCCTCGCCTGCCCCTGGCGCTGCGGCGCATCCGCGCCTGAGGAGGAACCTTGATACGCAAGCTACAGGAATTGATCAACCTGGCGCGCAAGAGCCCGCCCACGCGGGTGGCGGTGGCCGCGGCGGCCCACGAGCTGGTGCTGGAATCGGTGCAGCGCGCCGTCGACCTGGGACTGATCGAGCCGATCCTCGTGGGCCGCGAGGATGACATCCGCGAGCGGGCCGAGGCCCTGGGCTGGAGGCTGCGCGACGACCAGATCGTGGGCACGCCGACCAACACCGCCGCGGCCACGGCAGCGGTCGACCTGGTGCGCGAAGGCCGCGCCCAGGTTCTGATGAAGGGCTACCTGCACACCGACGAAATGCTGAAAGCCGTGCTGCGGCAGGACGTGGGGCTGAGAACCGACCGGCTCCTGAGCCACGTCTTTATCCTGGAAGTGCCCACCTACCACAAGCTGCTGCTCATCACCGACGCGGCCATTAACATAACTCCCGACATCGCCAAGAAGGCGGTCATCACCCAGAATGCCGTCGACCTGGCGCGCAAGCTGGGGGTCGAGGTGCCCAAGGTGGCGGCCCTGTCGTCCATCGAGACGGTGAACCCCAACATTCCCTCCACGGTACACGCTGCCTGCCTGAGCAAGATGGCCGAGAGGGGCCAGATCAAGGGGGCCATCGTAGACGGGCCGCTGGCCTTTGACAATGCCATCTCGGCCGAGGCGGCCAGCGACAAGGGGATCAATAGCCCGGTGTCGGGCGACGTGGACGTGGTCGTCGTGCCCGATCTGGACGCCGGCAACATCCTGTCCAAGAACCTGGAGTACCTGGCCTCGGCCCAGATGGCGGGGATCGTCCTGGGTGCCACGGCCCCGGTGGTGCTCACCTCGCGCTCCGATCCGCCCCGGGCGCGGGTCTATTCCCTGGCCCTTGCCGGCTTGTTGGCCAGGGGCGGGGCCTTCAGCAACGAGGAATGAGCCATTCCAACCCATCAGGAGAGGACATGCAGCCTTTTCAAGCGTACGTCGATGCCAATCGTGACCGATTTCTGGATGAGCTAAAGGCCTTTTGCTCCCAGCCGAGCATTGCTGCCACCGGGGAGGGCCTGCAGGAGATGGCGGGCCTGGTGCATACGCGCCTGCAGCGCCTGGGTGCCGTGGTGCGCCGCTACGAGGTGGGGGGCAGCCCGCCCATCCTCTATGCCGAGCTGGGCCAGGGGCCGCGCTCGCTCCTCGTCTACAACCACTATGACGTCCAGCCGCCCGATCCCCTGGACGAGTGGCACTCGCCCCCTTTCGAACCCCAGGTTCGTGACGGATACGTCTATGCCCGGGGCGTGGCCGACGACAAGGGCGACCTTCTCTGCCGCTTGCAGGCCATCGAGGCCTACCAGGAGGTGTACGGGGGGCTGCCCCTGCACCTGAAGTTCCTCATCGAGGGCGAAGAGGAGGTCGGCAGCCCGCACCTGGAGGTCTTTGCCGAGCAACGCCCCGACTTTCTGGAGGCCGACGGTTGCCTGTGGGAGACGGGTGAAAAGGACAGCGCCGGGCGGTTCGTGCTGACCCTGGGCGTCAAGGGCATCTGCTACGTTGAGCTTTCGGTGCGGACGGCCAACACTGACATGCACTCCATGTGGGGCGGGATCGTGCCCAACGCCGCGTGGCGCCTGGTATGGGCCCTCAACACCCTGAAGAACGAGGCCGACGAGATCCAGATCGATGGCCTGATGGACCACGTCCGGCCGCCGACCGAGGCGGAGCGGGCGCACCTGGCCGCGCTGCCGTTTGATGAGGACCAGATGCGGGAGAATTCTGGCTTCTCGGGCTATGTGAGGGGGCTATCGGGGGTCGATCTACTGGCCAAGCACTTCTACGAGCCCACGTGTACCATCTGCGGCCTGAAATCAGGCTACATCGGGGCGGGCGGTAAGACGGTGCTGCCCAGCACGGCCCAGGCCAAGGTAGACGTCCGCCTCGTGCCCGACTTGACTCCCGAACTGGCCCAGGATTTGCTGCGCGCCCACCTGGACCGCCGTGGCTTTCACGACGTCGAGATCGAGTGCCTGAACGGCATCCGCCCGGCGCGGAGCGCTTTCGACTCGCCCTTTGTCCGGGCCTGCGCCGCGGCCGCCCGGGCCACGTACGGCAGCGAGCCTCTCGTCTATCCCACCAGCCCGGGCAGTGGGCCGCTCTACACCCTGGCCCGGGAGACCCCGGCCGTCATGGCCGGCGTCGCGAATGCCAACTCGCGCCTGCACGCGCCCAATGAGAACGTCCGCCTGGAAGACTATTACGAGGGGATCCGGTTCGTCGGCGAGCTGATCCGGGAGTTTGCCTGAGGGCGCGCGCTCGCCTTGTCGGGGCGGCGCCTTGCGGCGCCATGTTTGAAGTGTTTGGAGGGAGAGCTGATGAAGAGCTACCGCAAAGAGTTGTGGTTCAACGTCCCCAATCGACGCGGATTCATCAACATTACACCGCAGGTGCAAGAGGCACTGCGCGAGAGCGGGGTGCAGGAGGGCCTG
>JAAYZQ010000199.1 GCA_012514775.1 Anaerolineaceae bacterium | reverse complement strand
GTGGGCCGGCCCACCTCGGCCGGCGACCTGATCCTGGCGACGTCGGGGAGCGACGCGGCGTTGGGCGAGGAGGGATACGAGCTGGCCGTCACGCCCGAGTACGTCAGGATCGCGGCCCCTTGCCCCGCCGGGATCTTCTGGGGCATCCAGACCCTGCGCCAGATGCTACCCGCCGGCGTGCCGCGGCCGGAGCGCCAGCCGGGGCCGCTGCCCATCCCGGCGGTGACGGTCCGCGACCGTCCGCGCTTCCCGTGGCGGGGTTTCATGCTCGACGTGGCCCGCCACTTTTTCGGGGTGGACGACGTCAAGCACCTCGTCGACCTCATTGCGGCCTACAAGATGAACCGCCTGCACCTGCACCTCGCCGATGACCAGGGCTGGCGCCTGGAGATCCGGTCGTGGCCCGCCCTGACCGAGGTCGGCGGGAGCACGTCCGTGGGCGGGGGGCCGGGCGGCTTTTACACCCAGGCCGAGTTCGCCTCCATCGTCGCCTATGCCAGGGAGCGCTACGTGACCGTCGTGCCCGAGGTCGATATGCCGGGGCACACCGGCGCCGCCCTGGCGTCGGTTCCCGAGCTGAACGGCGACGGCGTGGCGCCGCCGGTGTACACCGGTATCGGCGTGGGCCACACGACCCTGTGCCTCGACAGGGAGATCACCTACCGGTTCGTCGACGACGTGCTGCGCGAGGTGGCCGCGCTGACCCCGGGGCCCTACCTGCACATCGGGGGCGACGAGGCCCTCGTCACCGATCCGGATGACTATCGGGCCTTCATCGAGCGGGTACAGGCCATGGTGCGTGGTCACGGCAAGCGGCTGGTGGGCTGGGAGGAAATTGCCCGGGCCCGGCTGCTGCCCGGCGCGGCGGTCCTGCACTGGGTGCCCGGCGGCCTGGGCCGGCCCTTGCCGCCGGGGGTGAAGGTCATCATGGGGCCGGCAACGCGGGCCTACCTGGACATGAAGTACGATGCCTCGACGCCCCTGGGCCTGGAGTGGGCGGGGCACGTGCCGGTGCCCCACGCCTACACCTGGGACCCGGCGCAGGAGCTTCCCGGGGTCGGCGAGGGAGACCTGCTCGGCGTGGAGGCGCTGCTGTGGTCCGAGACGCTGTGCAGCCGGGCCGACGTGGAGACGATGGCCCTGCCGCGGCTGCTCGGCATTGCCGAGATCGGTTGGTCGCCGGCGGAGGGCCGGAGCTGGGAGGAGTACCGACTGCGCCTGGCGGCCCACGGGCCGCGCCTGGACGCCATGGACCGGCGCTACTACCGGTCGCCGGCGGTGCCCTGGCCTAGCCCTTGACCGCCCCCGTGAGGCCTTCGATAAAGTGCCGCTGGAGGGCGATGAAAAAGATCAGGATGGGGATGACCACCATTGTGACGCCCGCGGCGATGCCGCGAAAGTCGGAGGTGAACATCCCCTGTAGCGCCATGAGCCCCACGGGCAGGGTCATTCGCTCGCGCGTGTGCAACATCAGCGACGGCCAGAAGAAATCGTTCCACGAATTGACAAAGGTAAAGATGGCCACGGTGGCCAGCGAGGGACGGACGACCGGAAGCACGATCCCCCACCAGATCCGCAGCTCGCTGGCGCCATCGATGCGCCCCGCGTCCATGAGATCGTTGGGCACGGCCCTGAATGCCTGCCGCAGTAAGAAGATGTTAAAGGCGCTCGCCAGGTTCGGCAGGATGACGGCCCGCAGCGTGTCATAGTACTTGAACACCTTGACGGCCAGGACAAAGCTCGGGATGTAGGTGAGCTGCACCGGCACGATGATGGTCGCCAGGAGCAGGTAAAAGATCGCGTCGCGCCCCCGGAATTCCATCTTGGCCAGCGGATAGGCCGCCAGCGAACAGACCAGAACGTTCAATCCCACGGTGCACACCGCCACAAGAACGCTATTGAGAAAGAACCGGTCGACCGGCAGTTGGTTCCAGACCCGGACATAGTTGGCGAACGTCGGGTCGCGGGGGATGAGCTGCGGCGGCACCGACACGATCTGGTCCATGGGACCCTTGAACGAGGTCACCAGGATCCATAGGAAAGGGACCACCGTCACCACGCTGATCAACAGGAGTACGGTGTACCACAGCCAGGTGTGCAGCGTTTTCCGCCGCCTGGCGCGGGCCTGGACCTTGTCGGCAACGCGTAGGGCAATGCTTCCTTCCATCAGTCCGCCTCTGCACCACGCTCGAGCATTCGAATGTTCAGGATCGAAAACGCGAGCGTCAGGACGAGCAGCACGATGGCCACGGCCGACGCATAGCCGGCATGGGACAGGCGGAATGCCTGTCTCCACAGGTAAAACACCATGGTCACGCCGCTGTCCAGAATGCCCCCGCTGCGGTTGGTCAATACCAGGATCTCCTCGAACACCTTGAGGGCAGCCAGGCTCGAGATCACGAACACAAAGACGATCTGTGGGCGAAGGCCGGGCACGCTGACGTGCCAGTGCTTCTGCAGGGCGTTGGCGCCATCCATCTGCGCGGCATCGTACAGGTCTTCCGGGATGTTTTGCAGCCCCGCGAGAAAGATCATCGCGTAGTAGCCGACGCCCATCCACGTGGTCATCAGCATCGCAATCGGCAAGGTATAGGCCGGCTCGGCCAGCCACTGGAGCGGCTCTTTCAGAACGCCCAGCCACATGAGCAGGCCATTGACCAGCCCGCCCTGCACGTCGAACAGCCAGCGCCAGGCAATGCCGATGGCAATGCTGCCGCTCACGGCCGGAACGTAGAACAGCGCGCGAAAGATGTGGATGCCGCGCAGGTTGCGGTTGATGACGATTGCCAGGCCAATGGACAGGACGATGAGGGTCGGCGTTACGATGAGGTAAGTGAGGGAATGCTTCAGAGCCTTCCAGAACGTCGGATCATGGACAAGGTTGCGGTAATTCTCCAGCCCGACCCACGTCGGTGGGGTGACGATGTCATAGTCGGTAAAGCTATAGAAAAGGACGGCGCCGATGGGAAACAGAACAAAGATCGAGATCGCGATCAGCGCGGGCGTCAGAAACAGATATGGCGTTAGCGAGAATCTCTTGACCATGGTTCGATCCCTGGCAGCCAGCCCTCTCCCGCAAGGGAGAGGGCTGGGCTCGTGGCCGCTCTGCTAGTCGAGCAGGGCGTTTGCCCTGTCAACGGCGTCGGTCAGTGCTTGCTGGGCCGGCACGTCGTTGAACAGCGCCTGCTGAACCGCATCCAGGACGATCTGGTTGACGTCGGCCTTGTTGGGAATGGTGGGCACAATGTCGGCCAACTTGGAAATAATGTCCCCGGCGATGGGCCGGGCACTGTCCTCGATGGCAACAGGTATCTCGGAGAAGAAGGGATCGTCGTAGGAAGCCGGCGTGGACGGATAGACGGCGACGACCTTGGAGAACTCGAGCATGCTGCGCGGGTTGGTAAAGAACTGGGCCAGGGCGATGGAAGCGTTCGGGAACTCGGTGTCCTTCTTGACCGAGATGCCCATGCTGCCCTTGCCGACGACTCCCGACTTGCCGACCGGCGCCTGCACGACGGCCAGGTAGCCGTACAGCCCCGGGTTGTTCGAGCGCACCTCGCGGATGAGGTTGGGACCCGTCTGGTAAAAGGCCGCCTTGCCCGAGACAAAGAGGTCAAGCCCGGTGCGATCTTGCTCGGCCGTCAACACCGTCTTGTCTATGCTTCCGTCCTTGACCATGTCTACGTACATCTGAAGCCAGGCGACTCCTTCAGCCGAGTCGAAGGTGAACGTCGTGCCGTCGTCGCTGATGACCTTGACGTCGCCCTCGTACACCATCTGCGACAGCAGGTCGTTGACGGTCAGGCGGATGTCGCACAGGGTGCCCGTCTTTTCCTTGATGGTCCGGCACAGCTCGGTAAGGCCGTCGACCGTTTTCGGAAAGTCCTCGACGGCCAGGCCGGTCTCATCGTAGATCTGCCTGTTGATAAGCTCGACGGCGATGCCCTGGTACCAGGGGAACTGGTAGTTGTTGCCGTCGACCAACTGCTGTTTCCACAGGCCCGGGAAGTAAAGGTCCTTCACGCTCTGGGGAACGGCTTCGTCCAGGTTGAGCAGCAGGTCTTTTGTCGCGTACTCGCTGACCCATCCCTCGCCGACGGATAGGTTGATGACGTCGGGCGCGATTCCGGCGGCGAAAGAGTTGCGCAGATCGTCCTGGAAGGTCGCCTGATGGTCCTCCCATTTCACCTTGACGCCGGGATACGCTTCCTCGAAGCGGGCGATGGTGTTGGCGATATACTCGTCAAAATTGGGCGACAGCCAGAAGGTCCAGAACGTGATCTCGGCGTTCGGCTCGACGCCCTCGATCACTGCCTCCGGGTGGGGACCTGGCGTGGGGGTGACCACGACCTCGACGACCTGCTCGACGACGGCGGTCTCCTTGACCACTGACGTCTCCTTGACGATGACCGTCTCCTTGACGGGAACCGTTTGCTCGACCACCACCGTGCTGACGACAGGGGCTGGAGTAGCGCCACATGCCGAAAGGGTGAGTGCGAGCATGCTCACGACGACCAGGACAACCAGCATTTTGCCACGCATCTTTTTCCTCCTCATGAGTTATGGCATTCGTTCAGAATGTTGCGGCCATGATCGAACGATTGACGTCCATCACCCTTCCTGCATCCACCTCCTTTCCCCTTCCCTCTCGTCGAATCCTCGGCAGCCGCCGGAATAAGCTCAGGTAAAGTGTTCCCAGGCTCCCCCGCCCGGCCATTTCCTCTTTTCACCACCAGGCCAGGAATCGGACTCCTGGCATCCAGGTACTACGCGAATCTCTCGAGCCTGTCCTTGACGTCGCGGGCGAATCGGTCGATGAACCCCTGTACGTAGTGCTGCACGTCCAGCGCCGGGTCGCTGGCCAGCGGCGACAGATCCATGGCGAACGCAAGGCCGGTGGCAGCGTCGATGTGGTGGGTCGTGAGGTACGTCGCATTGGCCCGCCGCCGGCCCAACGTCGCAAGGTCGTACCGCTTGCCGCCGCTGATCTGGGAATCAAAGACACCCAGGAGCGCCGCCTGAACGTTCTCGTGGCCGGAACAATCAAAGGTCACCTTGTCTTCATCCAGCATCCAGTCGAGGTCGCGCCAGATCTCGCACCCGTAGAGCCGCTGCGGACGCGCCGCCGGGGGCAGCCTGCGGACCGCCTCGATGACCCTGAGCGCCACGGCCACGTGCGTATCGTGCTTATCGGCCAGGTTGTGCGTGTAGAGCACTTCTGGCCTGGCGGCCTCCAGGAGGCGCGCAATGGCGTCTACGGGCTCCCGGCTGGCGCTGTTCTTGACCGCGGCGCTGGGATAGTCCAGCAGGATCTGGGCTCCGTACTCGCCTACCGCCGCCGCTTTCCTTTGCTCCTTGCTCCGGACGGCCTGCATCGTGCTCCCCGTATGGTCCTTGTACAGGCCATCCCGTGGCGAAGCGCTGCCGTCGGTTACGACCACGCCGCAAAACCAGCGGTCCTCGCGCTGAAAGCAGGCCAGGATGCCTTCGACGGCCATGATCTCCAGGTCATCCTGGTGGGCGGCGATGGCCATGTGCGTGGTGCGCGCCAGGGCCTCTTGGGGCGCCAGCCCATCGGGGACGAAAACCTCGGGCAAGCCTTCGGCGGGGCTCACGCCTTTCTCCTTTCCACGCGCGGCAAGCTGGCCGCGGCTATCGCCTGGCCGACGCGCCTGCTCTTTTCGTCCGGCAGGTGGAGCTGCAGCCCGGCGCTGAGCTCCGGGAACTCACCCCTGAGCACCTCGCGCGCGCCCTCCAGGATGATCTGGCCGCCCGTTCCCGACGTGCAGCGCCCCAGCAACAGCGTGTGCTGGAGTTCGTAGAACTCGGCATAGTGCGCCAGGGCATAGCCCAGGTAGACGCCCATGCACTGCCAGATCTGGACGGCGCCGGCGTGGCCCGCCTCGAGCCGGGCCTGGAGGAATTCCAGCTTTTCGGCATTTGTCCTGCCGGCCGGCACCTGGAGCCCGGCCCTGGGCGCCAGGCGAAAGGCGCACTGCTGGGAGAGGTAGAGGGCGCCGCATCCCCTGTCGCCCGACCACTCATCCCTGGGTGCCTCCGGGCTGTAATCGATGGGGGCAAAGGCCAGCTCGTTCAGCCAGCCCGTCAGGCAACCGTCCACCCCGACGTAGCCGGCGGCTTCGCTTGAGCCCAGGGCGATCCCCAGGACGCCGTTGTCTTCGAGAGACATCGACCCCGCCAGGGCACTGACCTCGCCATCGTTCAAGACCTCCAGCGGCACGCCCATCTCGGCGCCGAGGCGCAAGAACAGGGTGCGGACCTCGTCGTAACGCTCTTGGGGGACGCCGCGGAACAAGGATGCGATCCTTGGTTGATTCTCGATATAGATCCCGGCTGCGCTGCCCCCGATGGCGTCCACGCGGGGCATTTGCGAAGCTGCTTCTCTCAAGGCTGCCAGGATCTCCCGGTAGTGATAGTGGGGGTCGCTCTGGGTGGCCGGCTCCCAGGGCCTCTCCCGGCTGTAGACGACCCGGCCGTCGACGACGGCTGCGACCTTGTGGTCCGAGGCCCCCAGGTCGAACCCGAGGCGACAACCGTCAAGGTGGCGCCCCAGGCACTGCCGGCTCTCCCGCCCGGCCGGCACCTGGCTCGCGTCACAGGCGGTCACGGTGAACGCCTGCCCGTAGACCTCCTGGCCCATAAAGTGGGCATCGAACTGGCGCGCACCACCGGGGGCGTAGCTGCGACGAATGGCCTCGCCAATGGCCCGCGGACCCCCCACGTGGACCCGGCAAGCTCCTCGCTGCCAGAGGAGGAACTTATAAATTCGCTCGGCATAGCCGATGTTGGCCCGGGCCCGCGGGTGATCTTGGGCAAAGACCTGGGTTTCGAAGCGAGAGAGCGAGCCGTCGGGGCGCTCCAGGCCGAAGGCCAGCGGAACACCGGCGCCTGAGGCCCGAACCTCTTCCCGGAAGGCGCGGTTGATGGGCGCGGCCGGCCGAAAGTGCGGGTCGAGGGGTGGCGGGAACCTCGGCACCGTCATTGGAGGCCTCCCTTGAAGGGAGCGAACAAGCCCAGCTCCTGCGTCAGAACCTGGGCCGCTGCTCCCAGGACGACGATCTCGGGGCCGATGGTCGAAAGCCCCACCCTTGTCTCGCGGGCCACCACCGACAGCGATCGCTTGACCATCTCCTGCTGGATGGTGTCCAGGAGGGGCTGCCCCAGGCACGCGAGGCTGCCGGCGATCAGGATGCGCTGCACGCTGAGCACGCCGATCAAATTGGCGACCGCGATGCCCAGGTATCGCCCCACCAGGGCGACCTCCTGGCACATGGCTTCGTCGCCGGCCGCCACGGCCTGGCAGACTTCAGAGATGCCGATCTCCTCGGGCCTGGCGGCGAAGCGGTGGAGCAAGGACCGTGGATCGGACCGGGCCAGGGCCTGGGCACGGCGGACGAGGGCCTGGTTGCTGGCCACTGTCTCCAGGCACCCGCGATTCCCGCAGCGGCATGGCAGGCCATCCTCGGCGACGACGACGTGGCCGATTTCGCCGGCGCCAAAGGTGTCGCCGTGGAAGAGCCGCCCGTTGAGGACGATGCCGGCGCCGATGCCGTGCTCCACCTTGATGACCACCAGGCTGTCGGTGGCCTGTTCTCCCCCGAAGGTAAACTCGGCGAGGGCAGCGACCTGAGAGTCGTTGGCCACGTACAGGGGCAGGCCGTAGCGCTTTTTTAACAGGCTGCGCAGGGGCAGATCCTGCCAATCGAGGTTGACCGCCCGCCGCACGATACCCTTGGTGGGATCCATCAAGCCGGGCGTGCCGATGCCGATGCCCAGCAGGGGGCTACCGGTGGCCGAGAGCAGATGGTCGACGAGCTCGTAGACGCGTTCAAGGGCGACCTCGCCGTCCCTGCCATCCAGGGGCAGGCTGGCACGGTGCCGGATCTCACCTCGCAGGTTTACCACCGCGCCGCGGAACTCGTCGCTGGCGAGGTCAATGCCGATGGCATGTCGCGAGTCGTCTATGACGCTGAGCAGAATGGGCGGTTTGCCGCCTGCGGAGGGCCCCTGGCCCACTTCCTCGACCAGGCCCCGGCGGCTGAGGCCGGCGACGGCGTCCGAGACGGTGGGACGCGTGAGCCCGGTGGCGCGGGCGATGTCGGCCCGGCTGATCCGGTCGTGGTCGTAAATGGTCCGCAGGACCAGGCGGGTGTTGTAGGCTTTGGTTTGCTTCGAAGTAGCCTTCTGGGCCGACCGTTTCATGGT
>JAAYZQ010000198.1 GCA_012514775.1 Anaerolineaceae bacterium | reverse complement strand
CTCTGCCCGGACAAGTCCGGGACTCCTTGTAGCGCGCCAGGACAGGATTCCCCGACTTGTCGGGGCCAGGCCTGCGCCCCTGCAAGCTCTGCCATAAGTCCGGGACTCCAACCCCTCGTGCCCACCCCGGACTCCCCGACTTGTCGGGGCCAGACCTGCACCCCTGCAAGCTCTGCCCGGACAAGTCCGGGACTCCTTGTAACGCGCCAGGACAGGATTCCCCGACTTGTCGGGGCAGGCCTGCGCCCCTGCAGGCTCTGCCATAAGTCCGGGACTCCAGGTCCACGCCCACCCCGGACTCCCCGACTTGTCGGGGCCGGGCCTGCGCCCCTGCAAGCTCTGCCATAAGTCCGGGACTCCAGGTCCACGCCCACCCCGGACTCCCCGACTTGTCGGGGCCAGGCCTGCGCCCATGCAGGCTCTGCCATAAGTCCGGGACTCCTTGGGAGGAGGCCAGAAAGCCCCTCTCCCGTACCCGGGGGAGGGGTTGGAGGAGGGGTCTTGCCGGCGGCGTTTTTTTTCTTCTTGTAAGTGGATCTTTTCTTTCTCATATTGGGTTCTTTTTCTTTTTCTTGTACGCCTGGAATTGGTGCACGTGCACAACCCAGTTGTGCACGTGCACAGGTCGGTGGTGCCTGTGCGCGCCGGGGACACAAACGGCGAGTCCGCGGACGCGCGGGGCACAGGGGGGAAAGGCACAAAAAAAGGGCCGGTTGCCCGGCCCCCTGGGTCGATCCGCGCGACGTTAGGGCGTCACGCTGCCTGTCCTGTTGGTGCACGTGCACAACCATCTCGTTCTTCCCGGGCGTCGAGTTGTGCACGTGCACAACTATTCCGGTCTTCGCGAGCGCCGAGTTGTGCACGTGCACAACTATCCCGTTCTTCGCGAGCGCCGAGTTGTGCACGTGCACAACCATCCCGGTCCTCGCGGGCGTCGAGTTGTGCACGTGCACAACTATTCCGGTCTTCGAGGGCGTCGAGTTGTGCACGTGCACAACCATCCCGGTCCCCGCGGACGTCGAGTTGTGCACGTGCACAGGTTGGGTGGGCTTGTGGCATGCTCATGGTCGCTCTCCCCCTACAGCGCCGGCAGCGCCAGGTGCCGCACCGTCAGCCGCTCCCAATTGGCCGTGTCCAGGTTCTGCTTCAGGAGCCAGCGGCTGTGGCGCTGCTGGGAGCCGGGGCCCAGGTCCGCCACCTGGGCCGGGGTCAGGAGGGGCAGCAGGGTAAAGACCCGCACCCGGTAGACCGTGCCGCCGCCCTCCCCCCGCCGCTCGACGATGGCGATGCCCTCGGCGTGGAGCCGGTCCAGCGCGCCGGGCCGCCAGTAGCGGCAGACGTGGGGCTCGACCACCTGGCCGCCGCGCTCCGCGCACCGGGCGCAGGGCTTGCCGTCTTTTAAGATGCTCGCCGCGTGGCAGGTGCGCCACACGCCGGTGATGGCCTGCCGGTTGCCGCCGGCGGCCAGGGCGGCCAGGTGACTGACGCTGTAGCGCATGGTCGGCGTCCAGGCGGTCTTTTTCCGGCGGATGTCCTCGTGGCGGATGACCAGCCAGGTCATAAAGGCGACGGGGCCCAGCAGCTCGGCCCAGAAGTCGAGGGCATAGTTGGCCAGCTTGCTCCAGCCGGCCAGGCTGACGTCGAAACGGGCCAGGGCCGGATCGGTGACGGCGTCGAACTCGACGGCCTCGTCGGCCTCGTCGTCCGCTTCGCCGGCCGGGAGATCCTGGCCGTCCGGGGCCGGTCCCTGCCCGTTCCCATTCCCGGCGGCGTGGAGGGGGCGGACCTTCACCGCCACGCCCGGAAAGTAGCGGTCCAGGGCGCGGCGCTGGGCGGGCAACATGCGCTTCTCGATCCACTCGGCCGCCCCGCCGTGGACCACGCCCACCACCAGCACCTCCCCTTCGAGGGCCAGGGCCCGGCTGCCGCGCAGCCAGGAGTCAAAGCTGGCGGGCGTCACCCCCAGGCGCACCTCTTCCAGAAACTCGTCCCAGCGCCGTTCCATCTCTGTCGCCGTCGTTGCCATGGGCTTGTCCTCGTCGATAGATTGGCTCCATCCGGCCAACGAGACGGCTCTGCTCGCTTCACGTGCCACGCCTGTGGAACAGTATAGCACAAATTTTCTAGTTTGTCGAGGTGTTTTCGGAATGTTGCTTAAAATTTAATGTTCGGGAATTTGTCGGCGCTCGGCGATCCCAGCAGGACCGGCTTTGCAACCGGGGGCGCCGAGCGCCAGCTCGGCAAGTTGGGTTTGGAGAGAAAGGCCGAGCCGGCGCTCGGCGATCCCAGCAGGACCGGCTATGCAGCCGGGGGCGCCGAGCGCTAGCTCGGCAAGTTGGGTTTGGAGAGAAAGGCCGAGCCGGCGCTCGGCGATCCCGGCAGGACGATACCTGGATCCGGCGCCGGGAGTGGCGGATTGTGATCCGCCACGAGCAGTGTTGATGCCGGGGCGGCGCGGGGTTCGCGCTTGGAAGATCGCCCGAGTTCGTGTATAATCCTCTGAGCGTGGAGGTAATGCATGGACCCTCTTTTACAGTTCTTGTTGCTCTTGGCCATCATCATCGTCGCCGCCAAAGGCGCCGGCTATATGAGCACCCGCCTCGGACAGCCCGCCGTGCTGGGAGGGCTCGTGGCGGGGCTGATCCTGGGCCCCACGGGCCTGGATCTTTTGCACCTGCCGGTCTTTTCCGGGGGTCACGTGGGCGAGACGGTGGAGCAACTGGCCCACCTCGGCGTGCTGCTCCTGATGTTCGCCGCCGGCCTGGAGGTGGATTTCGAGGCCATGATCCGGGCGGGGCGGCCCGCGGTGCTGGGGGGTGTCCTGGGCGTCATCAGCTCGGTGCTCCTGGGCCTGGCCGTGGCCCTGCCCTTCGGCTATGCCTTCGAGCCGGCCCTGGCCATCGGCCTGATCCTGGCAGCCACCAGCGTCAGCATCTCGGCCCAGACGCTCATGGAGCTGGGCGTGCTGCGCACCAGGGTGGGCATGGCCTTGCTGGGCGCCGCTGTCGTGGACGACGTCCTGGTCATCCTGTTGTTCTCCCTCTTTGGCGCCCTGGCCGTCGGGCAGGGGAGCGGCCTCCTCACCATCTTGTGGGTGCTGGCCCGCATGGTGGCCGTCCTGGCCGTCAGCGCCTGGCTGGGCACCCGCGTGTTGCCGCGCCTGCTCCGGCTCGTGGACCGCTTGCCCATCAGCGAAGGTGTGCTGGCCTTTGTCCTCGTGGCGATGCTCCTCCTGGCCTGGGCCGCCGAGTTCCTGGGCGGGATGGCGGCCATCACCGGTGCCTTCCTGGCCGGCCTGTTCTTTGCCCGGACGAACCTGAGGCACTATATCGAGGAGCGGGTCCGCGTGTTGGCCTACTCCTGGTTGGTGCCGGTCTTTTTCGTGAGCATCGGCCTGGAGGCCAACGCCCGGGCGGTTGGTTGGGCCGGCCTGCCCTTTGCCCTGGCCATCGTGGCCGTTGCCCTCGTCTCCAAGGTCGTGGGCAGCGGCCTGGGCGCCCGCCTGGCGGGCTTTGACAATGCCGAGGCGCTGCGCCTGGGCGTGGGCATGATTTCGCGGGGAGAGGTGGGCTTGATCCTGGCCGCGGTGGCCCAGGGCGCCGGCCTCATCGACGACGCCGTCTTTGCCAGCATCGTCCTCACGGTCCTGGTGACCACGCTGGTGACGCCCCTTTTGTTGCGGCTCCTCTACCCGCGAACCGAAGTCCAGGCGCCCATGACCGCCATCCGGCAAGAGGTCGAAGAGCGTCAAGAAATCAGTCCTGCGACGGAAAGGGAATAATCATGGCAAATCTGCTCGTCCTTGTCCTCGACGACGTGGAGCACTGCCCTTCCATCCTCGACGCCTGGAACAAGGCCGGAGTGATGGGAATCACCATCCTGGAGAGCACCGGCCAGGCGCGCCTGCGCCGGGCGATGCGCGACGACCTGCCCCTCATGCCCTCGCTGCGCGACCTGTTGGCCGGCGGCGAGATGCACCATCGCACTCTCTTTAGCGTCGTCGACGACGACGAGGTCCTGGAGCGGGCCATTGACGCCACGCAAGAGACCATCGGCGACCTGGAAAGCCACGACACGGGCGTGCTGTTTGTCGTTCCCGTAACCCGGGTCATCGGCCTCAAACGGCCCGACTAGCCGGTTGTCGGAGAGGTGCTTGCGCTTGTCGGTTGGTAGTGGGCGATTCATCGCCCAGGAAGCGCGCTGAAGCGCGCACTACGAACGGGCTCCCGGCAGGCTGCTGGCAGGTTGTCGGAGAGGTGCATG
>JAAYZQ010000197.1 GCA_012514775.1 Anaerolineaceae bacterium | reverse complement strand
TGATGTCCGGCACGCCCTTCACTTGATCCACCCGCGCCCTGGCGTTGGCCGGAAAAGTCACGGGGCTGATCTCGATGAGTTCGATGCGCTTGAGCCGGCGACGGGGCTCACCCGGTTTGCCCCCTGATTCCCATTCCCGGGCCACGTAGCCGATGGACAAGCCGTCGATGGCCGGCCGGGGTTCCATGCGCATCAGGGAGTGAACCTCGCGTCCGCGCGCAGTCTCGGCCAGCCGGCCGGTTACGCGTAGGCCCACCTCGTCCTCGGCGATGTCCGTCCAGATGCCGATGGGCGTCAGGTCCTGCGCGCCAAGTCCGAGTCCGCCGTGCTGCAGGAGCATGACCGGCCAGGCGGCCTTGCCCGATCTGGCGTCTGCCAGGCTTTGCGTGAACGCCCCGGGCAGGATCACGTCGCCGTAGGCGTCCACGTTGCCGAACACGGCTCCGTATCCGGAAAAGGTCATCTGCTCGGCGTCGGTTCCGCCGGGAGCGAACTTGAGTTCCTTCAGGCTACAGTTGAGGCGCTGCATCGGCGGTATCCTCCGTGTTGTCACCGTCTTCAGGCTCGGCCGGATCGGTCATGTTGAGGGGCACGCGGTAGCGCTCGCCGCCTTCGTAGGGATTCATGTCCTCGAACTCGCGCACCTCATTGGGATTCATGGCTCCGATGCCGTACATCCTGGCGTAGAACTCGGCCCGGTCCTTGGCCGCTCCACGCAGGAGGCCGTTGAGCATGAACTTGGCGTAGAGCCCCTGGCGGCGCTCCTCCTCGCTGAAGAGGTTCTTGGCGATGCTCGTTTCGATGCGGCGGCACCAGGGCGAGAGTGTGTGAACCACGTGGGCCAGAAACATCTGTTCGGCGCTGGCGTAGGTGGCGGTCTTGTCCGAGTAGCCCACCATGATGGGCAGCACGCGGAAGGCCCGACAGATTTCCTCGACCTGAAACTTGCGGGTCTCCAGGAACTGGGCCTGATCGTTGGGAGCGGTCATGGATGTGAACTTCATGCCGCCCCAGAGCACGGCGGTCTTGAAGGCGTTTCCGCCGCCGGCGTGCCTTGCCTCCCAGGACTTGCGCAGGGCCAGGCGCTGCTCCTCGTTCAGGACCTGATCCGTGGACAGGACGCCGCCGACCACGGCTCCGTTGGAGAACAGCCGCGCGCCATGTTCCTCGGTGGCCAGAGACAGGCCGATAGCCTCCCGGGCGAGGCGCACGCCTTCGAGCCCCATCCAGCCGTTCCAGGACGGCCCACGCAGGTGCCACATCTCGGAAGCGGAAAGTCCAATGCGACGGCCGTGGTCCGTGGTCACTTCGTAGGAGATCACGTAGCCGTCGCGCTTTACGGTCACCTGCTGCGGCTCGTAGGGGAGCAGTTCAACAACGCGGCCCAGGCCACGATTCACGAACACAAAGGCGTTGCCGCAGAACACCAGGTGCATGACTACCTGCTCGATGAACTCGAAGCTGGTCTGCCAGTCGTTGGGCGCGTCCCTGAGCAGGCCGTACAACGGGTGGTCGTCGGCCGGGGTGCGCACGCCGCCTTGGGAGCGAAAGACCTTGAGCGGCACCTGGGCCAGCCCCTCGGCGATGACCCGGGCGCAGGCCAGGGCCGTAGTGGCTTGCAACGCCGTCTTCCAGGTCACGGCCACGCCGCTCTTGGCGGGCTGGGTGAAGAAGCCGTCGGCCAGGATCTCCTCCAGGGTTATCCGCGATGCCGATTTGCGGCCTCTGAGCCAGGAAATGACGCCCATCAGTCCCAGACCTCCATGCCGACAAACGGTTCTTCCGCATGGAGCATGGCGCGGGAAAGGGCCATGATGGCGGCCACGATGCCGTCGATCTTGTTCTCGGCGCGCTCCTTGCCGGGGTAGTAGGCCTTGGTCCTGGTGGAGCGCAGCACCACGTTGGCGGCCTGCCAGGTAAGCAGCGGGTCGCCGTCATGGCGCAGCTTGCCCGAAAGGTAGAGGGCCTCGAATTCCTTCATGGGCTCGGAGATGAACGCCGGAGACTGGTTGATCTCGATGCAGGGAAAGGACACCCGCTCGCGGATCTCCTGCATGAGCATCTCGGCCTCGCGCGGGTCGTAGGCCAGTTCCCGGATGGAGAAGCGCCCAGCGTAGGCCAGCAGATCGTCCATGAGATAGTGGTAATCGGTGCGCGCGCCGGGCGTGGCCACCAGATGCCCCTCGGCCGTCCAGCGCTGGTAGTGGGCGTTTTCGGGCAGGTTCACCGTCTCCGCCGGCAGGTAATGCCGGCCGAAGAGATAAAACTCGTCCCCGCGCCTGAAGAGCAGCACCATGGCCGTGAGGTCCACCTTGGAGGCCAGGTCCACGCCGACCCAGCAGGGTTCGCCCGCGAAGTCGTCCATGGAGACGTCCGTCCGGCAGGCGTTCCATTTGACCATGTTGATCCAGGCCGAGCCGGCGTTGGCCCAGACGTTCAAATGCTTGCACTTGAGGATGTTCTGGCGGGAAGCGATCTGCAGGGCCTCCTTGCGCCGGGCCTGGAGGAAATCGGGGTAGACCGAGACGCCCAGGTTCGGATTGGCCTTTTCCCAGGACGGCCACTCGGTCCAATCGTCGTCTTCGTCGATGGTGAAGATGATGGCGAAGAGCTGGTCGTTTTCCAGGGTACCCTCGAGGACCTTCACGGCCTCGTCGCGTTTGGCGTAGCAGGGTCCGGAAGTATCCACGCCGGCGGTGGTGATCACCGCCAGCATGGGCTGGGAGCGCGCGCCCATACCGGTGAGCATGGTGTCGTAGAGGTCGGGCGTCTGGTGCTCGTGATACTCGTCCACAATGGCGCAGTGGGGCGAGGCCCCGTCGCCGGGCTTGCCGATGACCGGCTCGAACTTGCTGGCGTTGTCCAGGATGTGCAGGTTCTTGGCCCCGACGTGGATGCCGAAGTGGCTGACGAAGGAAGGGTTCTTGAGGCACATCTGCCGGGCCGGACCGAAGACCTCCCAGGCCTGCTTCTCGCTGGTGGCCCCGGAATAGACCTCGGCTCCGGGCTCGCCGTCGGCCGCGAACATGTACAGGCCGATGCAGGCCCCAAGCACGGACTTGCCGGACTTCCTGGGGATCTCGGCGTAGATTTCGCGGAAACGGCGCAGTCCGTCCGCCTTGCGCACCCAGCCGAAGGCTACGGCCAGGATGAAACTCTGCCAGGGTTCGAGGACGATCTTTTTGCCCGCCCATTCCCGGCCCTTCACATGCACCATGTTGGAGGCAAAGCGGCAGATACGCTCGGCCGCATCCCGATCCCAGCGGAAGGGGTAGTCCCTGGACTTGGAGCGTTCCTGATCGCTTAGGTGCCTCCCGCAGGCTTGCCGCACGTACGAGCAGGTCGCGATCTTTCCGCGCACGACGTCCCGCGCGTAGCGGTTAGCGGCGGTGGAGAAGGGGTGGGCGCTCATCATGCCTTCCCGAACCCTGCCCATGCAGCATCTTCCTTCCCGGCCGGATTCGCCGCGACCCGTGTGCGGCTCGATGGCGTGAGGCCGAACTCGGTCAGAAACTTGTGCATGATCTCCATGGCCCGGTTTGCCACGCCCACCATGGGGTTCTGGATCACGTTGCCGCCGGTGGTCTTGATGAGCAGCCCGGACTGACGAATCTTGCGTTCGGCCTCCACAAAGCGCTCAAAGGCCTGGCAGTAAGCCGCCAGGGCCGCATCGTCCCCCTCGGTAAGCACGCCCATGCGGGCGAGCACCGGAGCCTTGCGCAGCCATTCCTCCCGGGCGGTCTCGCCAAGGAAGTCGGGCGGCTCAGGCAGCGCCGGGGCAAGCTCTGGCTCGTTGGGATTGACCCGGCACTTCTGCGCCGTGCCCTTGAGCATCTTGAGCTTGGTGGGGAGAGGCTTACGGCCGGCCATGGTTTTCTCGCGATTCAGAGTTGACAGCGCTCAAACTTATAGTTAGAAAATAAACATGTATGCGCTTCGATTTTCCACGGCCGCATTGAAAGCTCTCAGAAAAGCGCCCGCCGATGTGGCTGAGCGCATTCGAACGAAGCTGGATGAGCTTACGCGAGACCCTTTCACGGCCGCCAACGTTAAAAAGCTCACCAGCCATCCGGGATATCGATTGCGAATCGGCGACTGGCGGGTGATCTACCTGATCCAAAAGGAAGAGGTCGTCATC
>JAAYZQ010000196.1 GCA_012514775.1 Anaerolineaceae bacterium | reverse complement strand
CGGCACGTCGAACTCCAGGCGGACGATGCCCGGCCCGTCGAGGGCAACGGTCGTGATGCTGCCCGAGGCCCGGGGGAGGTCCGCGCTATCGACCGCGTTTCCACCGGCGTCGAGGGCCTTGATCGCCACCGCGGACCCGTGCCGCGACAGCCGTAGTCGCACGTCCGTGGCCGGGCACGGCAGGTCGACGTGTGTTCCAAAGCCCAGGTTTAGCCCGCGACCCAGGCCCATGTCCTGGATCTGCGTTACCTGCTGCGGCTGTCCATCGTGGTCCAGCACGAGGAAGCGGGCACCGTCCACCTCGAGCGGGTTGGGGCCTCTGCCCTGGTCCCGGTCGCGAAAGTCGATGCACGTCCGCTCGGGCGTGGCGGCGTCGTGGGGCACGACCGTCACTTCGACCCATTCCGCCGGTGTCCCGAGCAGGATGTCGACATAGCTCTGGCCCGTGGGGCACAGCGCGCGCGTCTTGCCGGCGACGGGCGGCTGCAAGGCCGCGACCTCGAAGGCGGATTCGAACACGACGATCACGAACTGGCGCCGGTCGCGGCAGATGTAGGGCGACTTGATGGTGTCGCCGGGCGCCAGGTCCTCGAAATCGCAGCAGATCTCCCGATCAGGCGGCTCCGGGATGCAGGGATAGTCGCTAAAGCGATCGGTGAACCACTCGTCCCAGGCACGGCCCGTGTGCCGCGTATAGTCAAAGGGCGTCCTGGACCAGAGCCAGAGCTTGACGTTGCCCACCGGCGGATCGGTGCCCGGTGCCGGGTCGCCGGCAGGCAGTGCCGGCACCGGCGCCCACGAACCGTAGAGGGTGGCAACGCCCGCCGGGTTCGTCTCCACTTCCCACGCGTTTGTCGTCGTGTTGAACGTCGCGGCCTTGCGTGCGACGGGCTGCCAGGCGCCGCCGTCGAGCTTTTCCAGGGCCACTTCTTTCAGCCCGTATCGCACGCGCGCCGGGCCTTCGTCGGCCTCGGGATCGCCGATGCGCTCGAAGGCAGGGTCGACGGGTTGGGGGTTGACGCCCACCAGCGCGTCGTCGTGCACCGACCGGCCAAAGGTGATGTGGGGACGGGCGTCCAGCGGCACCACCGGCAGCGTCCCCAGGTCCCCCGGCTGCGTGAGGGCGCCGGGCGGGTTCGGGGTGCCGTCGCGGTTGTCGTCGTCCAGGAGCCCGTCGCCGTCGGCGTCGTACACTGGCAACAGCAGTGCCCCACGCTTCAGCGGCCAACTGGTGGTCACCTTGAAGTGCTCGACCGCCACCTCCTGCAACGGCATGGGCAGCAGCGGCGGCGTTGGCTCGGGCCCCCATTCCAGCGTGATCGTCGCGTCGAAATCGGGCAGCGGCCAGGGCAGGTTGATGCCGACGCTGAACTCGGCCAATACGTGGAACGGGTCAAACACGTCGGCGGCAAAGAGCGCGTCGAGCGACAGCCCCAGCCCAAAGCCAAAGACCGACAGCTCCACCTGCCCGTGGAGCCACAGGTCGGCGTACAGGTGCGCCGGCTTCCAACTGATGATGGCGTTCCCCTCGATCCACGCCTCCAGTGATACCCGGAGGGGGCCAAAGCGCCACTCCTTGTCGTAGCCGACCCAGGCGCCAAAGGCCAGGGCCTTGGCGTCGAGCATCAGGTAGGCGTTGGCCTCGAACAGGCCGATGATATCGGCGCGGATTCGCTTTTCTCGCGGCTCCCGCTGGCCCAGGTAGAGATGCCAGGCGTCGGCATCGGTAAAACTGAAAAAGGCCTCCACGCTGCCGCGGATATCGATGAGCTCCCCGCCGGGGCCATACTTGTACTGGGCATCCAGCCCGAACAGGAAGGTGCCGGCGCGCCCGTCCAGCACGGCCAGGGCGCGAAAGATCGGCTCTTCGTCCAGGCTGGAGCGCGCCTTGAGCATGTTCGCCTTCCCCTCGAGGAGGATGATGGGGCCGGGAAAGACGAGGACCAGCAGCATCTTTCCGGAGAAGGTAAAGCCGTTGTCGGCCACCGTGCCGATGGTGATCCCGCCACCCAGCGCCAGGCTGTCGCGGCGGTTGATCCACTTGTCGGCCAGGTCGGTGACGCCGATTTCGGGCCGCTTGTACCAGCCCTCGCCCGGCCCAATGCCGTACCACGGCTCGTCCTCGTGCTTGTCGGGCTCCATTTGTAGCGCGAACAGGCCCGCCATGCCGTACAGCGCCAGGCCCGTGCTCCACAGTGGAATGCCCGCGGGCAGCTCCACGCCCAGGTAGATGGCAAAGAACGTGTACGAGCCCTCGGGGCCGCTGGCGCTGCCCACCACCAACACCGCGTCGATCTCCAGGCCGAGGGTCAGAAGCTCCAGCTTGATGGCGCCGTCGAAGCGGTTGACCTGCTCGCCATTGACCTCCATCTGGCGGTACGACACCTCGCCCTTGAAGCGCAGCACATCGGGCACCTCGAACTCGACGCCCACCCCGCTGAAGGAGATGCCGACGTCGACGATGTTGCCCGCGCCATCTTCGTACCAGCTAATCCGCAGCCCTTCCACGGAGGCGCCGGCCGAGAGCCCATCGACCAGCTTGAGACCCCCGCTAAAGCCCACCCACTTGCCACCGTCGTCCGTCTTGCCAAAGCCGAGCTGCGTGATCTCGAACTGGAACCCGTAAAAGTTGATGGCATACTGGTTGGGCAGG
>JAAYZQ010000195.1 GCA_012514775.1 Anaerolineaceae bacterium | reverse complement strand
CTGCCCGGTGAGGAGATGGTAGAGGGTAGCGCCCAGGGAATAGATGTCGGAGCGGGCGTCGGTGTGGCCGGTGTCGCCGCCATACTGTTCGAGGGGGATGTATTGCACCGTGCCCCGGCCCTGCACGACGGTGATGGTTCGCTGGTCGTCGGGCAGCACCACCTTGACCAGCCCAAAGTCCACCAGCTTGACGTTGCCGGCGGGCGTGACCTTGATGTTGCTGGGCTTGATGTCGCGGTGGAGCACGGGCGGGTCCTGGCTGTGCATGTAGTCCAGGGCGTCGCACAATTGCGCGGCCCAGCTCAGGACCTGTCGCTCGGGCAGGGGATGCCCCTGGCGCATGGACGCGGCCAGCAGCTCTTTCAGGTCCTGGCCGGGCACAAAGTCCATGACCAGGTAATCCCGGTCCTGGAAGGTGAAATAATCCGAGACCTTGGGCAGGTTGGGATGGTCCAGGCGGGCCAGGGTGCTGGCCTCCTGGTAGAACTGCTCGCGCGATTGGCGCAGCTCTTCGGGAGTGGCATCGGGATCGGGCAGCGCTTCCTTGACGGCGCAGACGCGCCCCTTGAGGCGCAGGTCATCGGCGCGATACGTGGCACCCATGCCACCGCGCCCGACGAGCTCGACGATTCTGTAGCGTTCGCGTAGAACGGTTCCCGGTGATAGACTGCGCGTCAATGGTTCGCTCCCGGCATCATTGGCGAGAGGGGGCCGGATCGTGCATCCCCTCCCGCCGCCTTTAGATTATCGTAGAATGGTCAAGTTGTCAAGGTTGTTGACAGGGAGGTGCGTCCGTGTCCGCAGAGACTGCCATGCTGCTGGTCCTTGAAGGACCGAACCCGGGCAAACGACTCTATATGGACCAGCCGGTTCTGCTGGTGGGTCGCGACGAGGACTGCGACCTGGTGATCGTCGACCGGCAGGTATCGCGGCGGCACGCGTCCATCACCCGTGAAAACGAGCAGTACGTCCTGCGCGACCTGGATTCAAAGAACGGCACGTTTATCAACGGCCAGGAGGTGCAGAGCGCCTACATGCTCAAGGACGGCGACGAGATCCAGATTGCCTACTGCTGCAAGATGGCCTTCGTGGCTGCCGACTCGACGGCGCCTGTGCTCCTGGAGGCGCCGGAGCAGGGGCTGCGCCTGGACCCCGAGAGCAAGCGGGTGTGGGTGGCCGGCCAGGAGCTGGAACCGCACCTGTCCCTGGCCCAGTACCGTCTCCTGGCGCTCCTGTACGACGAGCCGGGCCGTGTCTACAGTCGCGACGAGATCGTAGAGGCCGTCTGGCCGGAAGACGACCGCGACGGCATCTCGGAGCAGGCCATCGACGCCCTGGCCCGCCGCCTGCGAGAGCGGCTGGCCGAGGTGGACCCGGGCACCCAGTACGTCGTGACCGTGCGCGGTCACGGCTTTCGACTGGAGAACACGCACAAGCCCTGAGCGGGCCTCAGCCGATCATGGTGCGGATGGCCCGGATGGCCTCCTCCACGCGTGCCAGCTCGGCCAGGATCTCTTCCCGGGGAAAGTCGGGCGGTGGCGGCGTTCCCTCGTGGATTACGCTGACAAACTCGACGTCATAGTGGTCGTGGTTGGTCTGTCCCAACATGCCGAGGCCCAGGATCACGTCCGAGCGCGTGGCCTGGCCATAGATCCAGGTGGCGTGGGGGCCGATCTGGCCCTGGCTCGGGAAAAAGTACGCCCCGCGACCCATGCCAAAACCCGTGTCGCCGTTGATGTTGGTAAAGCCGGTCACCGCGCGCTGGGGCCGCATCTGCGAGGGAAGGCCTCCCTGGGGCCCGGCGTAGGGATCGTCGGGCGCGTCGGGCCAATACCAGGCCACCTGCAATCCTTCGATGGGGGCGCCGTCCTTGTTGGTGACGCGCACGACCAGCGTGGCGGCGGTATAGATCTTTTCCCGCAGCGCCGCGATCTTGTAAACGGGGCCCTCACCCGGCGGCGCCGGGTGGATGATGAAATCCCCATACCTCGCGCGCAGGTAGTCCACGTTGCGCTCGTTGCCCTGCCAGTCATAGACGCGGATGTCCATGCCGGAAACTCCTTTTCATCGCAGTGCTGCTGTCATTGTATCACACCTGGCTGCGGCTGCCAAAACGTGCCGGACGCCGTCAGGGATGTTGACCGGCGAGCGGTCCTGGACTATAATTGCGGCCGAAGAGACCGAGCCCGAGGGCTGAAAGGTGAGGCAGGCAACCATGAGCCAAGCAGAGCATGGCAAGGCGGGCGAGGCCCCCATTGCCGGGGTGATTTTCGACATCGACGGCGTCCTGGAGTTCCAGGGCAAGGTGTATCCCGGGGCCGTGGAGACGCTGGCGGCCCTTCGAGAGGGAGGGCTGCTGATCCGGTTTCTGACCAACAGCACGCTGAAAAGCCGGGCCTCTTGCGCCGAGAAGCTGCGGCGCCGGGGGTTCGAGGCACACGAGTCGGAGGTGGTGACGGCGTCGTATGCCACGGCCACGTACCTGCGCGAGCATGGGGTGCGCAGTTGCTGGGTCCTCGTCGACGGGGAGGGACGCCGCGAGTTCGACGGGCTGCCCCAGGACGAGGAGGATCCGGAGTACGTGGTGGTGGGCGACTATCGCCAGGGGCTGAACTGGGCGAACATGAACCGGGCCCTGCGCCTGGTGTTGCGCGGCGCGCGCCTGGTGGGCATGCAGTCCGAGCTCCTGGATTTGAGCGGTGCCGAGGACGAGCAGTTGAACGTCGGCGCCTGGGCCAGGATGCTGGAGCAGGCGGCGGACGTCAAGGCGACCTACATCGGCAAGCCGGAGGCCTATGCCTTTGCCCTGGTGCTCCGGACGATGGGCCTCGACCGGCGCCAGGTCGTCATGGTCGGCGACAAGGTGTCGACGGACATCCGCGGCGCCAACGACTTTGGCATCCCCTCGGTCCTGCTGCGCACGGGCGAGTTCGACGAGGCGGAGCTGAACGGCGGCGTGCGCCCGAACCACATCCTCGACTCGATCCGGGACCTCCCGACCCTCCTCGGCCTGCCGGATGACGGTGCGCCCCGGGCGCGCGGCGCGGGTGATCGGTGATCCTGGGGATCTTGGCCCGGACGTTCGAGCGGCCCTCGCTGGAGGGGGTGCTGGACGCGGTGCAGGCCCACGGCCTGCGGGCCGTGCAGTTCAACATGGCCAGCGCCGGGCTGCCTTCCATGCCCGACAAGATCGAACCGGGGCTGCCGGCGCGCATCCGGGCCGCCCTGGAAACCCGGGGCCTGGAGATGGCCGCCGTGTCGGGCACCTTTAACATGATCCATCCCGATCCGCGGCGCCGTGAGGAAGGGCTGCGGCGCCTGGCGGTCCTGGCCGCCGCGTGCCGCCCCATGGGCACCTCGACCATCACCCTGTGCACCGGAACGCGAGATCCCGACGACAAATGGCGCTGGCACCCGGGCAACGCGCTGCCGGACGCCTGGCAGGATCTGCGTGGCGCGATGGAGCGTGCCCTTGCCATCGCCGACGAGCACGACCTTGTCCTGGGGATCGAGCCGGAGCAGGCCAACGTCGTCGACTCGCCGGCGGCTGCCCGGCGCCTCCTGGACGAGATACGCTCGCCCCGCCTGAAGGTCATCCTGGACCCGGTCAACCTGCAGGCCGGGGGCGACGCGGACCGGGTGCGCGCCCTGGTGGACGAGGCCCTGGAACTGCTGGGCCCGGACCTGGTGGCGGCCCACGCCAAGGAGCTGTTCCCCGGCGGCGCCGGCTGGCACCTGGACTATCGGCATTTCGTCGCCGCTCTGCATTCCGCCGGATTTGGCGGCCCGCTATTGCTCCACAACCTGCCCGAGGCGGCCGTGAGCCCGGCGGTACGCCTGCTACGCGGGCTGTAGGACGTCGGCGCAGGGCAACCCCCTCACCTCGGCGCAACCCCCTCACCCCCAACCCCTCTCCCCCGAAACAGCGGAGGAGAGGGGGGCAACTCGGCACGCGACTCCCCCTTGCCGTGTCGGGAAGGGGGCCGGGGGGTCAGGTTTCTTCCTGCGGGCTGGCAAGCACCTTGTCCACGCGGTGCCCGTCCATGTCCAGGACCTCGAAGCGCCAGCCGCAGCAGTCAAAGCGGTCGCCGGTGCTGGGGATGCGGCCCAGGGCAACCATGGCGAGGCCGCCGAGGGTCTGGTAGTGGGCCTTGCCCTCGTAGGGGAGTTGCGCCAGGGCCAGGACGTCGCGAAGCTCGTCGACGGAGAGCATGCCGTCCAGCAGCCACGACCCGTCCTCGCGCTGCACGGCCTCTGACTCGATCTCCTCTCCGGCCCCCGGCAGGTCGCCGACGATGGCCTCCAGGATGTCGTACGTGGTCACCACGCCCTGGAAGCCGCCGAATTCGTCGATGACCAGGGCGGCGTCGGAGCGCGTCTCCCTCAGGCGCCCCACGGCGTCCAGCGCGGTGACACTCTCGGGCAAGAAGAGGGCCGGCCGCACCAGCCCCTCCAGGTCCAGGGGAGCGCCCTCGATGGCACGGGCCAGAAGATCCTGGGCATACACCAGGCCGAGGACGTGGTCCAGGTCGCCCCGGGCCACGGGAAAGCGCGAATGCCCGCCGCCAGCGATCAACTGCCGCGTCTCCTCGGGCGGATCATCCAGGTCGAGCCAGACCACCTCCGGCCGGGGCGTCATGATGGCATTGATGGTCTGATCGGCCAGGCGAAAGACCTGCATCACCATCTCGTGCTCTTCGGGCTCAAAGACCCCTACCTTTGTGCCCTGGCGCATCATGAGCTTGATCTCTTCTTCGCTCACGGGCTCCTCTTCCTCGGTGCGCACCCTCAGCAGCCGCATCACTGCGCCGGTGGACCAGTCGAGGAGGCGGACGATGGGCGATGCCAGGCGCGAGAGGCCGCGCATGGCAGGCGCGACGGCGGCCGCGACGCGCTCGGCGTTGTTCAGGCCCAGGCGCTTGGGCACCAATTCGCCGATGACGAGGGACAGGTAGGTGATGGCCAGGACGACCACGCCGACGCCGATGGCGTCGCTGTAGGGTGCCAATGGCGGCACGTCGTCCAGGGCCCCGCTCAGCTTGGCGGCGACAGTGGCCCCACCAAAGGCTCCGGCCAGGACGCCCACGAGGCTGATGCCGATCTGGATGGTGGCCAGAAACTGGTTGGGTGCGTTGGCCAGGTCCAGGGCGACGCGGGCTCGCCTGTCGCCCTCCTCGGCCTGTTGCTGCAGGCGGGTCTTGCGGGCTGAAACGACGGCAATCTCGGACATGGCAAAGAGCCCATTGGCCAAGATCAGCAGCGCGAGGACAAACAACTCGAAGGCTATTGAATTCATGCCACTCTCCTATACAAGGCGCGTGATCATGATATCACAGGGCCGCGATACTGTCAACGAACTTGCAGTTGTCAAAAGAGCGAACATGATGATATAATACCAGGCCAGAATGATGCTCAGGTCCGGCCTGGCACCGGCAAGGGTGCCGGAGGCCTTGGGGGGTGGGGCGCCCGCGGATGGGCGCCAGGGCCTGATCGAAAGGAGACCTGTGTCTGGCGATCCTGACAGCCACGCCGGTGCCCGCCAGCTCGTGCGGCGTTGCCTGGGCCTGGAGCCCGGGCAGCAGTTCGTGATCCTGGCGGACGAAACGACGGTCGAGGCGGCGATGGCCATCGCCGCGGCGGCCGAAAGCCTGCTGGTTCCCCACACGACCATCCTGGTGCCCGCAGCCGTGCAGCGGCGCATTCCGCTGCAGAGCGACCTCAGCTTGCTCGCCCAGGGTGCTGTGCGCGAGGCCCGCGCCATTCTCGTGTGCGTGAACGGTGCGCCCGACTGCCAGCCGTTCCGCGAGTGGTTCCTGGAGACTAACTGGACGGCGCGGACACGCATCGGCCACATGCCCGGGGCCAACCTGGACGCGCTCAAGCTGGCCGAGGTGGATTGCGACAGGCTGGTGAGCGATTGCCACGACCTGGAGGTGGCCCTGGCCCGCGGGCAGACCCTGGAGCTCATCACCCGGACACCAGCCGGCGTCACTCACCGCCTGGAGGCGGACATCGGGAGCTGGCAGCGGCTGCCCGTGGCCAGCGACGGGATCATCACCGACGGGGCCTGGGGCAACGTGCCCTCGGGCGAAACCTACATCGCTCCCCTGGAGGGTACGGCGACGGGCAGCGTCGTCGTCGATGGCTCCATTCCGGGCCTGGTCATCGGGCCGGGCCAGGAGATCGTCCTCCATTTTCAGTATGGGCGCCTGTCGCGCATGGAGCCAGAGGACGGCCCGGTGGCCCGGCACCTGGCCGAGACCCAGATCCGCCACGCGAAGGCCGTGGGCGACCTGGACTGGGGCAACCTGGCCGAGATCGGGGTGGGGCTGAACCCCGCCGTCGAGGGCCTGACAGGCAACATGCTCCTGGACGAAAAGGCGGCGGGCACGGCGCACGTGGCCCTCGGATCCAGCTTTTTCCTGGGCGGCACGGTGCAGGCCAGCATCCACTGCGACCTGGTGACGCGCGGCACGGGGCTCCTCGTCGACGGCAGGACCGTCGTGGAGGGGGGCAGGCTGGCCTATTCGGAGGGCGACTGGCACGAGCACTACAAGAACGTGCCGGTAGCGAGCAGCTCCTGGTTCTCCGCGCGACAGGTGGCCCGCTCGGGCATCCAGGCCGTGGCGGCGCCCGACGGCAGGCTGCAACGCCTGTTGCGCTCGCAACCGGGCCGGGTGTCGGCGTGCTTTGTGGGCGAGCAAAAGACTGCCCTCCTGGCCCGGGACCTGTACGACTGGCTGCCGCCCACCGGCGAATGGGTGGCGATCGATCGCCTGGCCTCGCGAGCCGGGATGTCGGCCGGCGTGGCCCGGCGGGTGTTGCACATCATGGCTGATTACGACCTGGTCATGGCCCGGTAGGAACCGACATGAAAGATTGGCCTCCACTTCTGCGTCTGTTGAGCGAGGATCTGGGCTATAGCGTGCGCCAGGGCAAGCCGGCGCTGGGTTACGAGCTGTTCAGTGTCGACCTCTCGTCGTGGAAATTGCGCCTGACAGACAACACGCCCGTGGTGTGGGTCAAGCGGGCCGACCTGGAAGACACGACGCCGCAGCACCTGGTCCAGAGCCTGACCGACGTCATGCGCGAGCGCAACCTGAGCCGGCAGATCGTCCTTGTGCTGCTGGAAGGCGAGGGCGAGCCCCTGCGCCGCTACGTGGAAAGCCCCCTTCACAACCTGGTGGTCTGTGGCAAGGAAGACCAGGAGCGAATCGTGGGCTCCCGGCGGCCCAGCGGCGAGCTGCTGGACCTGATCTCGGCCCAGGTGCCCATCTCGAACCTGGCGCCCTACGAGACGCGGGCACCTGTCACCGGCAGCCGCTTCTTCGGTCGCGAGTACGAGATCTCGCGGGTGGTGAGCAACCCCGACACGAACCACGCCATCCTCGGCATCCGGCGCATCGGCAAGACCTCGCTGCTGCGCGAGGTGGAGCGCCTGCTACGCCAGGCCCAGGACCCGACGCAGGTGGTTTACCTGGAATGCAGCGACCTATTGAGCACCGAGGATTACGTGCGCGAGGTGGTGCGCAAGTTGAACCCGCGGGAGCTGCCGCGGCTGCACATGCAGAAATACGTGTTCTTCTTTCCCGACTTCCTGGAGCGCATGGCCCGGGCATCCAAGGGCAAGATCATCTTTCTCCTCGACGAGATCGACAACCTGGTCATCATGCAGAGGGGCAGTTGGGAGCTGTTCCGCATGCTGCGCGCCTCGGCCAACAAGGGGGCGTGCCAGTACATCATGGCCGGCTTTCGCGAGGCGATGCGCGAGCAATATCTCCTCGACTCGCCCTTTTACAACTTTGCCCAGGAGATCCGCCTCAGCGAGTTCACCCGGCGCCAGGCCCAGGATCTGATCCAGACCCCCATGGAAAACCTGCGGGTCCGCATCCGGAACAAGGAAGAGGTGGTGGCCCGCATCTACGAGGAGACGGCCGGCCAGCCCAACCTGATCCAGTACTATTGCACCATCCTGCTCCGCCAGCTCGATCTCGTCGGCAAGCGCGAGATCGGCCCGGAGAGCCTCATCGACGTCTACGGCGACGAAGGCTTCAAGAGCCACCTGCTCACCTCGTTCATGCAGAATACCGAAAACCGGGAAAAGGCCCTGGTCTACGCCGTGCTCATGGCCTCGGAGGAGCCGCGCAAGGGCTTTTCGCCGGCCTTTCTCGACGCCGCGCTGCGCAAGCGGGGTATCGTCTTGCCCCAGGACGAGATCGACCAGGCGACCAGCGTTCTGGCCCTGGCGGGCGTCCTGCACCAGAAGGGCCGGGAGTTCTTTTTCACCTCGCCGGTCTTTACCAAGGTCCTCCATCAATCCTACGATCTCGATTATTTGTTCCGAAAGGTCAAAGAGGAAGGTCTATGACCTGGTTGGAGGTCCCGCCGGAGGCTCCCGCCGTCGTCCGGCACAACCTGGAGGCCGTCAACGAAATCGTGCGGACCGTCCAGGAAGGGAGCTTTTGCGCGCTCCTGGGCACGCGGTTGTCAGGCAAGACGGTGCTGCTGCGCTACGTGGAGCAGATGCTCTCGGGGCCGCTGCGCTGGACCTGCGTGTACGTCGATCTATACGCCGTCGAGACGTCGACGCTGAGCGGCTTTTTCGGCGCGCTGATGCGCATTATTGCCGGGCGCGTCGAGCCCCTCACCGGGCTGGCGCTGGAGCTGCCGCCCGTAGGCACGGCCAGCAGCGCCGTCTTTCGCGCCTTCCTGGCCGAGGCGGTCCACCGGCTGGAGCGCGACCTCGTGCTGATCCTCGAGCACCTGGAGGCGCTGCCCACCGACCTGGTGGAGGCGTTGTTGACCTCGCTGCGCGCCGCGTTCATGGACCAACAGGGCCAGGATCAGAGAGTGGTCGCCGTCGTGTCCGGTGCCCTGAGCCTGGCGGCGCTGACGGTGGGCGAATCGTCGCCCTTTCGAGGGATCGCGCGCCGCATCTTTCTGGCCGACCTCAACGGCGCGCGAAGCGCGGCGATCATTGCCGAGGAGCTGGCCGCGGCCCGCGTCCTGGTGTCGCGCAAGGCCCGGCGCCGCCTGCTGCTGGCAGCCAACGGCGATCCGTACCTGATCCGCCGCCTGTGCCAGCGGTGCGTCGACCTGAGCCTGAACCTTGCGCCGCCGCGGCTGCGTGCCGCGCAGGTGCAGCAAGTGGTGGCCGAGTTCCTGCGCGACGACGTCTATCACTATGCGCCCCTGCAAGAAGCGGTCCACGTCATCGAAGACGACCCCGACCTGCTACGCTGCATTCTGCTACTCCTGGCCCACGGCACGGTGCTGCGCTCCGACCTGCCCTTGCCCCTGTCGCCGGACGTCGATCCCCTGCACTTGACCGGCGTGGTGGAACCGGTGGGCGGGCACAGCTATCGCATCAAGAACCAGGTCTACCAGCGCTTCCTGGAGAGGCACTTTCACCCCGGCCGGGTGGGCCATCTGTTGGCCATGTCGGGCCGCTGGGACCTGGCGCTCGATTACCTGGAAGCCGGGATTCGCCAGGGAAACGAGCACTCGCGAGAGGACCTGCTGCCGGCGACCATCAACTCGATGTACGCGGCCGAGGACGTGGCCCGGGCTGCCCATTTCATGACCCGCGGGCTGACGGCGGCCTTTGGCGTCGTGGAGGCGCGGGTGTGGGTCGCCCAGGTACAGGAGAACCGGCTGCGGCTGGTGGCCCAGGTGGGCCAACGGCCCGACAGCCAGTCGCTGCTCAGCGCCGAGATGCCCATGCAGGCCGACCGGCTGGAGGCGCGCGCCTTCCGGCAGGCACGCGCCCTGCGAGGGCCGGAGGGTGGGCGCTACGTCTGGCGGGCGATGCCCCTCCTGGCGGCGGGCGGTCATCCGGTGGGCGTGGTCATGCTGTGCACCGACCTGATGGACGGGCGCGCTGTGCACCAGCGCGAGCGCGAGCTGCAGCTGGCCGGCTATCTTACCCAGGCCGCGCGTGCCCTGCAGGCCGTGGGCGTGCGCCGGCAGGAATTGGCCCTGGCCGGCAGCATGCAGACCAGCCTGCTGCCCGCTTCTGTCCCCGAGCTGCCCGGCTGGGAGATCGCGGCCCGGCTCCAGCCGGCCCGGGAGACGTCGGGCGATTTCTACGACCTGATCCCGCTACCGGGCGGGCAGCTCGGCGTGGTCATCGCCGACGTGACGGACAAGGGACTGGCCGCGGCCCTGTACATGACCTTGACCCGCACCCTGCTGCGGACCTATGCCGCCGACTACCCCGGGCGGCCGGACCTGGCCCTGCGGGCGGTCAACGAGCGCCTGCTGGCCGACAGCGACTCGGGGCTCTTTGTCACGCTCTTTTACGGCATCCTGGACCCGGAGCGGGGCACCCTGGCCTACTGCAACGCCGGGCACCCACCCCCCTATCTGATCCAGGGCGCCGGGGGAGAGGTTCAGGAAGAACCCCTGTCGGGGCGGGGGATCGCCCTGGGCGTGGTGCCCGACCCCGGCTGGGAGCACACCATCCTCAACGTGCCCCGCGGCGGGCTGCTGCTCCTCTACACCGATGGCGTTCCCGATGCCCTGGGCCCCACGGGCGAGCGCTTTGGCGTCGCGCGCATGGTGGACCTGCTCCGCGAGCTGGCTGGCCGGCCGGCCGGCGAGGTGGAGGAGCGGCTTCTCGGAGAACTGCAGCAGTTCGCCGGCAGCCTGCCCCAGTTCGACGACATCACGATCGTTGCCGTGCGGCGCGAGGCCTAGCCCTCACGGCCACCAGCGCGCCACCTGCTGCACTGCGTCCAGGATTTCGCCGGGGGCAGCGGGGCCGCCCAGGCGGGCAAGGAGCGGCGCCAGGACGGCCAACTCGAGGAGCGTCGTGGGGCGGGGCTGGCGGCCCATGAGGCCCAGCAGGCGCTCACCCTGCCCATTCGCCAGCCAGATCTCGCGGAGGGCGCGGGCGGCGTCGGGGCCGGCGGCCAGGGTGGCAAGGGGCTCCGCCAGGATGGCCAGGGGCGTGGCCGACGCTCGCTGGCCGGGACGCCGCGGAGCGCCGTCAGACCGCTCCTTCAGCTCGACGGCCGCGCCGAGGGCCTCTCGCAGCGCAGCGGACCCAAGATCGCCGGGCAGTTGGCCCGCCATCCCGGCCAGGACCCCCAGCCGCTCCCCCGCATTCGAGAGCCCGCGAGCCACGTCCAGAGCGCGGGCGTAGGCGGTCTCACGACGCCCCGCCGGGAGGTAGGGCGCCAGCCCTACTATCGCCTCCACTTGCCAGCGCTCCCCTTCGATCCCAAGGGCGGCGCGCCATCCTTCTTCGGCTTCGCCCAGCTCGGCCAGGCGCAGGGCCATGCGCGCCGCAACGGGGGCGCCGTGGCGGCCCAGCTCGGCGGCTATGTCCAGGGCCTCCCGCGGCCAGGGCAGGGAGAGGTGAGGCGCCAGGGACAACAAGGCATCCACCTGGTAGGTCAGCGGCTCGATGGGCCGCGCCGCGGAGAGCGCTTCCTGGCCGTGGCCCAGCTCG
>JAAYZQ010000194.1 GCA_012514775.1 Anaerolineaceae bacterium | reverse complement strand
TGGGGCCGATCATTGCCGCCGTGGTCGTGACTATCGTCGCCCTGTTGCAGTCGCTCACCCAGGGGCTGCTGGCTTTGGCCTACATGGTCGCGCTGCAGCAGGTGGAAAACCACCTGCTGGTGCCCAACATCATGCGCACCCAGACGTCCATGTCGCCGCTGCTGACCGTGCTGGCCCTCTTTGTGGGCGGGGCGGTGGGCGGCTTTCTGGGGGCCCTGCTGGCGATTCCCCTGGCCGCGGCACTGCGCGTGTTTGTCCTCCAGGTGGTCGCGCCGGCAATTCGCCGCCGGACGGGAGCGCCGCCCGAGCCGCACGAGGAGGACGAGAAGGGCGAGGAGGAGAAGGAGGAGGAAGAGTAGCATGCCCTCCGCCGAGGAAGAAGCCAGAAAAAAGGACAAACCGCTGAGGCGCTTTTTTATCATGCTGCTGGTTGCCGGCAAGGATTTCTTTCACGACAACGGGCCAAAGTGGGCCGCGTCCATCGCCTACTACTCCCTGCTGTCGGCCTTTCCGCTGATGCTGGCCGCCGTTTCCATCGCAGCCTTCTTTGTCGATCCGCAGTGGGCCGGCGACCAGCTCACCCAGGTCATGGACGAGTTCCTGCCCCAGTTGTCGGGCCAGGTGGAGGACATTGTCCAGGGCGCCATCGATAGCCGGGCCACGGCCGGCCTCCTGTCTATTGCCAGCCTGTTGTGGACGGGCACGCGCGTCTTTGGGGTCGTTGCTGTGGCGCTAAACATGGCCGCCGGGTCCGAGCAGAGCTATGGTCCCTTGCGGCGCATCCTGGTCGAGATCGTCATGCTGCTGACGCTGGGCGTCGTGTTCGTCCTGGCCTTTGCGGGCCAGCCCATCAGCAGGTGGCTGTGGCAGGTCATGGGCCGCGAGGCAGGGAGCTGGTCTTTTCGCCTGGTGAACGAGGTGCTGCCCATCGTGGCCCTCTTTGCGGCGTTCCTGTTGTCCTACCGCTTTGTGCCCCGCCGCAGGCCCACCTGGCGGGCCGCCCTGGTGGGGGCCACGATGGGCATCCTTCTTTTCCTGCTGGCGCGCACCCTGTTCCTCTATTACGTCCGGCGCATGGGCGACTATAACCTGATCTACGGCTCGCTGGCCATCGCCATCATCCTGCTGCTGTGGGCGTGGCTCGTGGCAAACATCCTTCTCCTGGGCGGCGAGGTGTCGGCCCACACCCAGGAGATGCTCATCGAGGGCAAGCCGGCGGAGGAGGTGGAACGCGGGCACCTCATCCGCTCGCGGCTGCGCGGCCTCTTGCCCGACAGTGAAAAGGCCAGCGGCGGGTAGCCGCATTCCTGGCAAATCATGCTGTCAACAAACTTGACTTCTGCATCGCTCCGTATTACAATGTCGTAGACCCCCAACAGCGCTGTTCGCTGCCTCCTTTGCTCTCGCAACAAAGCATGGGCAACCACCACGTTGCGTGCAACCGCCCTCATAGCCGGTGAAGGTCCGGTCGGAACCGGAGGGCAACGCTCCCAAGCCACAACCGAATCGTATCCCATTCACGAGGAGGGCCTATGCACCACCCCTGTCTCGGGCGCTGTGATTGAAGCGTCGCCGGCCGGCCGGCTGCGCGATGCGCTATTTGAGAAAGGAGACGGACAGTGGCTTTTAATCCATTCGACGAGAAGGGCATGCCTCCCGACAAGCAGGTCCAAAATTGGTCCGAGCTGAACGTGAAGCCGTACGAGAGGCTCGGCATCGATCCCTACACCCGCACCCGCATCATTTTCATGAATGGCATCGAGGTCGAGTCGGTCATGTTCCTGCACCAGTTCAACCGCCACACCGAAGACCCGCAGTTGAAGCAGTTGCTGGCCCAGGCGCGCCGCGCCGAGCAGCAGCAGCAGAAAATGGTGAACTGGCTGATCCCGGCCGAGGAGTCGGTGCTGGAGGTGACCATCGGCTACGAGCAGGTGGCGGTCGACCTGACCGCCTGGCTGGCGCAGACGGAACCCGATCCGTACGTCAAAGCGGCGCTGGATTTCGCCTTGCTGGAGGACTTTGACCACCTGTACCGCTACGCCAACCTGCTGGAGATGGACGTGGGCGAGCGCGCCGAGGAGATCGTGGGCGACTATACCGAGATCATGCCCGGCCGGCCGACCATCGTCGAGCACCGCCACCCCTTTGATTCGGTGCGGCGCCCGTACAACGACAGGACGGCCGACATCCTGACCAAGCTGCACGTCCAGACCATCGTCGCTGCCGAGCAGCAGACGATGAACTTTTACATGAACTCGGGCAACCGGTATCCCAACATGCTGGGTCGGGGGCTGTACCTGGAGATCGGCCAGATCGAGGAGCAGCACGTCAGCCACTACGAGTCGCTGGCCGACCCGAACGTGTCGTGGCTCGACCGCCTGATCCTCCACGACTATAACGAGGCCTACCTGTACTACTCGTGCATGGAGACCGAGGTGGAGCCGCGCATCCGCCGCCTGTGGGAGATGTGCCTGGACATGGAGATCGGCCACCTGCACATGGACCGGCAGATCATCCAGAAGATGGAGGGGCGCGATCCCATCAGCATGTTCCCCTCCCAGTTCCCGGAGCTGACCGTGTTCAAGTCGAACAAGGATTACGTGCGCCGCGTGCTGGCCGAGCAGGTGAACCTGACTGCGCGCGAGACCGAGTTTGTGCCGGTCAGCGAGATGATGGGCACCGACTCGCGCTTTGAGAAGTACCAGCAGATGGTCAACAGCGGCGACACGGTGCCCAGCCGCGACGTCATCACGCAGAACATCGACCGCAAGGGCGAGGACTATCGCTGGACGAGCGAAGGGCCGCACCCGGTGCAGTCGCTCGATGCCCGCGACAAGGTCCCAAAGGGGCCGGTGTACAAATAGCGGCAGAGGGAGCCCGCTTCGGAATAGGATCCAGAGACGAGGGTGCGGCCGGTGCCGCACCCTCGTCGATGTATGGCTGTTGTAGGGAGAAAGGCTGAGCAGGCGCTCTGCGGTCCCGGGCGACGGGACCGACTTTAACTGGGAGCGCCGAGCGCCGGCTCGGCAGATTGGGTGCAGAGGGAAAGGCCGAGCAGGCGCTCGGCGGTCCCGGGCAGGGCCGGCTTGACGTTCTAACCCCGGGCGGCGATGAATTCGCCGCCGCGGGCCAGGACGTCGTCGTGGTCGGCGGGCGGCGGGGCCGTGGCCAGCAGCTCGGCGGTGCGCTGCCGCAGGACCCGGCTCGCGTCGGGGCTGCCCCGCGACTCCCAGTCCTCCAGGGTCAGCTTGACGAACAGGCCGCGGTGGTAGGCCTGGCGGAAGAGGCGCAGCGTGCGCCTGGTCGTCAGGTAGTCGCCCCCCGGCCCCACCTGGGCGATCTCGTCCAGGCCCACGGTCTCGTCGTTCAGCGCAAAGCCGCGGGCAAAGAGGCGCGCCTGCTCGATGACGTCGTTGGCATAGACGATGATGGCCGGCGAGAGGGCCATGGCCCCCAGGTTGTCGCCGACAAAGGGCACCAGGCCGATCTTGCCGCTGCAGCTCACCAGGTGGTTCAGCCACTGGTGCCCGGCGGAGATGAGGTCCGACCCCCAGCCCATGCCGCTGCCCGAGGAGCCGCAGTGGGGCAGCCCGTAGTGGGCCATCATCTCGGCGCAGGCCAGGTCGATGACATAGCTGGCCGGCTCGTAAAAGCTGCCGATGCCCTTCATGTCGAAATAGGCGGGCAGGCTGCCAAGGATGACGGGCGAGCCCTCCTTGATGAGCTGGCTGAGGACCAGCCCGGCCAGAAGCTCGGCATTGAGGAGCACCAGCGTGCCGGCGGGGGTCATGGGCGTCGAGGCGCCGGCCATGCCATAGTTGGAATAGATGTAGGGCAGGCCCCGGCCGGCGGCGGCAAACATCTTGTCGGACGTGCCTGCGTTGATGACCAGGGGGCTGATGGGGTTGAGATAGGGCACCACAAAGGGCGCCCGGCCCAGGTCGCCGTGGACGTGCTCCAGCAGGTCGAGGACGGGGTCAAAGGCGGCGTCGTCAGAGATGAGGATGACGAGGGGCTTGCGGGTGTTGGCCACCATCTCCAGGGTGGCGACCAGGTCCGAGACGCGAGCGGGCACGTCCTGGACGATGCCCACGGTAGAGACGCAGTCAAAGGACGGCAGCGCCTCGCCCAGCCGCACGGAGGCGGCCATGTGCCGCCGAGAGAAGGGCGTCACGGTGTCGTCGGCGGGGTCCTGGTAGTAGAGGCAGGTGACGCCGATGCCAAAGCGGGCCTCACCGGGCAGGCGAAAGGCGGGCTCCCCCTGCCGGTTATAGACCTCGACCTGGCGCGGGGCGGCGCCCAGGGCCCAGTCCACCAGCTCGGCGGGGATGCGGACGAGGTTCCCGTCGACGGCGCCCGGCCCGGCTGCCCGGGCCAGCAGGTCGCGGGCCCGCGGCGAGTCCACGCGCACGCCGGTGGACGACAGGATGCGCAGGGAATCGCCGTGAACGCGGGCGATCTGTTCGGGATCGAGGACGGTCAGCCTGGGTTGTACGATGCTCATGTTGTACCTTTCTCAAGCGTTATCGGGCAACGCGGGCGCCAGGCCGTGGCGGGCGAGGGCGTCGTCCACGAAGGCGGCCCACACGCCGTCGGGCTGCCAGATGCGATGCATGGTCTCGCGGGCAATGTCCGGGGGCACGCCCAGGCGCAGCACGCGGTAGAGAAAGACAAAGGCAGAGACGCGCATGTTGAGGGCGCAGTGGACGAACACCTTGCGGCCGCGCGCCCGCTCCATGACGTCAAAGAAGCGTTCCAGGTCGGCCAGGGTCGGGGCCTCCCACACAACCGGGATGGCGACGTATTCCATCCCCTGGGCGGCCACCAGCCCGGGCTCGTCGGGCAGGGCGCCGGTGGAGGTGGGCATGGCCAGGTTGACGACGAGGTCGTAGCCGGCGGCCCGCAGGGCGGCAAACTGCCCGGGGCCGGGCTGGCCGGCAGTGCCCAGGTCGGGGCCGATGGGCAGGTAGTTACAGATCTGGTTCAGCTCGTCCATGCGCGCGCCTCCTGGCCCGGCATTGTACTGCAAAAGCGGCGGGGTGACAAATGGGGACTGGGGGCACTCTCAAAGAATACCACGGATGCTGGAGAGCCGGGGGGGACGGAGCACAGTGTTATGGGTGTTGTGTTGCTTATGAACGATCGTGGGGGGAACCGGAGCGAGGGATGGCCAGGGTTTGGCCCGCTCGCTCCCGCCAGATCGTCAGATCTGGCGGTTTCTGCTCAGATAACCCCGAAATCAGCCGGACCTGATGGAGTGATGGTCTCTTTGTTTGTCTTTTACCCATGCTCGTGGTAGAATTCCAACTTCGCAGCCAGGATTGGCGTCTCGAAATCAACGGCTGAGAGAATTCTGAGACAGCTTAAAGAGACCGACATTGTGCACACCCTGCGCCCACAGCTCGGGCGCAGGGCCGCGGTTATGGTCTTTGCCGAACTCGTGCAGATCGCAGAGGGATAGGTTTGTGGTTCATGCACGCAGCGCAAGCCTGTTTATGCGTCACAAAACCCATTCCGTGACGCATGAATGATCTTGTGCATCACCGGTGATGCACAAGTCCTGGAGGCCAAGTGTTTGCGCTGACGTACAAGAAAGCGGCCTAGCGATACAGCTTGAACTGCCGGCCCTGGCCGGCGCGTCTTTCGGATGTTCCCCGCCACCCATCTGGACTGGGTCGAGGCGCGACACACCTGCTCCTCGGCCAAATGCGATTCGGCCCGCCCTCGACAAGTCGAGGACTCCGGGGCGCGTCTCTTCGACCAAGTGCGATTGTCTCGCGACCATCCCGGCATACTTTGACAAATGCTCTGCTTTCTGAGATAATCATTGACAGACCCTGCCCAGAGAAGTTCTGGGACAGAACGAATATGAGCAAACTTTTCGCCATTTGGCGCTTTCGCCTGCTTGTTCGCCTCGCCGCGGTTCTGGCGCTGGCCTCGGTGCCGTACGGCCATGCCGAGCCGATGCAAGCGATCAGCGGCCTGGATGGCTACAGATGAACGATTCGGCAGGCACACCAGAGAAACGCTACCCCGCTATCAAGACGTGGGCCGGCCATCTTTCCAGCCTGCGTGTCAGATTGCTGCTCCTGGTCATTTTGGCGTCTGTGCCCGGTCTGATTCTAACTGTATATTCGGCGGCTGAGCAGCGCCGGAGCGCGGAGGAGGAAGTGATGGAGACTGCGCTCCGGCTCGTTCGCCTGGCGACGAGCAATCAGGATCAGCTTGTCGAGGGGGCCCGCCAACTGCTGATCGCGCTCGCCGCCCTCCCTTCCGTGCAAAACAAGAATTCACGGACCTGCAACTCGTTCCTCGAAACCCTGCTCGAGCAATACCCTCTGTACGCAAATATCTGGGCTGTGGACGCGCTGCGCGAGCCCGGAGAGGTATTCTGCAGTGGGCTTCCGTTCACCGGGCGCGTCAACGTAGCCGGCGCTCCGTATCTGCTCCAGACACTCGAGGCGCTCGACTTTACCGGCGGCGAATACACCCAGGAACCCATTGAAGGTACGGCAGTCTTGCCTTTTGGCTACCCGGTTCCCGCGGGATGGGATCAGCCCCTGGCCGTGGTCTTTGCCGGAATCGACCTCAACTGGCTCAACGACTTTATCGCTCAGGCTGGACTACCCTCTAGCTCCACAGTTTCGGTGATCGACCGCAACGGCAGGATCCTGGCCCGTTATCCATCCGACGAGGACATGGAAGGCAGCTCGATTGGCCGGGACGCGCTGCAGCCGCTGTTGGACGAGGGCGAAGGGATCACTGAAGGAACAGGCATAGACGGTGTGACCCGGATCTATGCCTTCAAAGTGTTGTGTTGCCTGACGAGCGGCGACGTCTACGTCCGGATCGGCATTCCGAAAGAGGCTGCTTTTGCCGAGCCCGACCGCCTGTTGCGGCGGAACCTGGTGGCCCTGGGGGGCGTGTCCCTGTTTGCGCTCCTGGCTGCCTGGTTCGGGGGCAACCTGGCCGTCGTACGAGAGGTACAACGCCTGGTGGAAACGACCAAAGGTCTGGCTGCCGGCGATTACAGCGCCCGCACCGGCCTGTTACAATACAGGGGCGAGTTCGGCCAGTTGGCCGGCTCCCTTGACCAGATGGCCGGTGCCCTCCAGGTACGAGAGGCAGAGAGAGAAGAAGCAGAGGCAGCTCTGCGACTTCACACGACCCGCATGGAGGCCCTGGCCCTCATTGCCGCTCGTCTGAATGCCGAGCTCGATCCACGGAGCGTGTTGAGCCTGGTGTGCCTGGAAACGACCCATGCTTTGCAAGCGTCCGCTGCGAGTGTGAGCCTGTATGACGAAAGGCTGGACGCGCTGCGGGTCGTCGCCCACTGCGGCCTGCCTGACGACGTTGATGAGCAGATGGAAGCCCTGGGACGGAGCCCCTGCACGCGACGACTCAACACGGGAGAGGCAGTGGTCATCGCCGATGTCCGGGCCGAGCCAGGCTTACCGAGTGCTTCCTTGTACGCCGCATTCGATATCCGCACGTTGGTCAGCATGCCGATGAGGCATGAGGAGCATCTCGTGGGAATCCTGTGCGTATTTATGTGTGGCGAGACGCACGCCTTCTCGGACGACGAGATCTCTTTTTTGAGGGCGATCTCGGATCAGACTGCGCAGGCCATTGCCAACGCTCGCCTGTATGAGGCCCTGCAAGAGGAGCAGCGCGCCCGCGCTGTGCTGCTGGACAAGACCATCAACGCCCAGGAGGAGGAGCGCAAGCGCATTGCGCGGGAACTGCACGACGACACCAGCCAGGGCCTCACGGCCTCCATCCTGGCCCTGGATGCAGCCCAGATGGCCTTGCGTGCCCATAGCCCGAAGGCGGAGGAGCACGTTACCACGGGAAAGGCAATTGTCGAGCAGGTGCTGGCCAGTACCCAAAGGCTGATGCGGGATCTGCGCCCCGCTGTGTTGGATGACCTGGGACTCGTTCCGGCA
>JAAYZQ010000193.1 GCA_012514775.1 Anaerolineaceae bacterium | reverse complement strand
GGTCATCCAGGAGCTCGACCAGGCCTTTAACGGGCAACGGGTCTTTTTGCTGTACGCCCACCTCTCCGAGGTCCTGGTGGAGAAGGGCCAGCGGCTGGAGGCCGGCCAGATCCTGGGCCTGGTAGGCATGACCGGGGTTGCCATCGGCAACCACGTACACCTGGAAGTGCGCCTGGGCAGCAACGACTATGGCAGCACCCGCAACCCCGTCCTGTGGCTGCGTCCCGAGCCGGGGCAAGGGGTCATCGCCGGGCTGGTGTTGGACGCCGCGGGCGAGCCGGTGCCCGAGCTGCCCGTCACCTTTTTCCGCGCCGCCGAGCCGAACAAGTGGTGGCGCCAGATCCAGACCTATGCCAACGAGGAGATCAACCCCGACGATCAGTTGGGCGAGAACTTGGCCCTGGGCTACGTGCCCGCCGGCGACTACCTGGTCAAGGTGCAGATCGGCGACCGGTCCTACGTCCAGCCCGTCACCGTCAAGCCCGGCGACATTGCCTTTGTCCGCATCCAGGCCGAGCCGTGACGGGCCGCGTGTAGGTTCCTCTCATCCGGGCCGGGGCACCGTCACAGGCTCGGGCACGTTGCCAGCGTCGAAAGGAAGCGCTCATGAACCGCTGCACTGAACGCGTCACGCTCCTGTTCTTGCTGCTGCTGTTGGCCGGGCTCCTTGCCGCCTGCGGCGGCGACCCGAACGCCCCGGGCACCCTGCAGGGCCAGATCGTCGACGCACAGGGCGAGGGGCTGGCGGGGATGACCATCGCCATCTATGGCCTCCAGGGCATCGGACAGATCGACAAGGGCTCCCTCTACCAGAAACAGAGCCTTCTCCAGGAGCAGAGCACCGGCGACGATGGGCGCTTTTCCATCGTCCTGGAGCCGGGCAGGTACGTCGTCCAGGTGGAAAAGGACGGCGCGGTCCTGGGCAGCCGCATCGTGGAGGTACGGGCGAACCGGGTCGAGACCGCCGACTTTCAGGTCGAGGGCAGCTCGCGGGGCGCGGTGTACATGGCCAGGATGTTCTCCAGGGGCGTGTCGCCCTGGATATAGTGGGCCGAGGTACAGATATAGCCCCCGCCCGGGCCCAGCACCCGGCAGCGCTCCTGCACCTCGTCCCGAACCTCCGCGGGCGTCCCGTGGGGCAGGGTGTGCTGGATGTCCACGCCGCCGTGGAACGACAGCCGCTCCCCGAACTCGGCCTTGATGCGCGCCATGTCCATGTCGCGGGCCCGGGGCTGGAGGGGGTTCAGGACGTCGATGCCCATCTCGTCGATAAAGGGCCCGATGAGGGGATAGATGGACCCGCAAGAGTGATACATGATGCGCACCGGGTAGCGCGCTCCGCGGATGGCGGCGTTCAGGCGCTGGTGGCGGGGCAGGATGTGCCGCCGCCACATGCGGGGTGAGATCAGCAGCCCGTTTTGCATCCCGACGTCGTCGTAGGTGTAGACCATGTCCAGCAGCCCCCCGGCCGCCTCGATGACCCGCAGCGTATTCTCGATATAGACGTCGGTAAAACGGTCCATGATGGCGCCCGCCACCTCGGGCTGCTCCACCAGGTCCAGGAGAAAGCGCTCAAAGCCGCGCAAGGCCCACGACCACTCAAAGATGCCGCCCACCTCGTAGCGCAGGTGGTGGCGCAGCCCGCTGTTCAGGGCCTGGCACTGCTCGCGCACGCCCGACACGTCCCATTCCTCGGTCCGGGCCCAGTCCCAATTCAGGACGTCCGATACGGTCTCGGCCTCGGCCAGGGGGTGGCTGGCATATTCCTCGTAGGTGCTGAACTCGTTGCTCACGCGGCGGCGGTGGGTGCCCCAGGCGTCGACGACCGTGCCGTCGGGCAGGGTGCGCGCCCGGGTGCCCACGTAGCGCGCCGTCACCATGCGGCAGTCGATGCCCAGCAGGCGCAGCACCTCTTCGTCTTTGGCCTCCAGGGCCGCCCGCAGCCGCTGCCACACCTCGGGCACGGCCCAGAAGTCAAAGGGGACGCGGTCGGGCTGTCGATGGGCCAGGGCCATCTCCACCCGCTCCCAGGGGGAGAGGGCGGCCGTTTCCGGCCGCCCGTAGTGTGCTTCCAGGGTCTCGCGCAGGCGCTGTGGGTCGCCCAGCAGGGCGGCGAGATCGTCCGCTTTGACCGTCATTGTTTCTCGTAGGGCTTTCCGCCCGCCGCCGGGGCCCGGGAACGGCCCACCACCCCTGCCACGACGATGATGGTCAGGACGTAGGGCGTGATCTGCAGCAGGTTGTGGGGGATGGGCACGCCGATAAACGGCAGGACGGGCGCGATGATCTGCATCTTGACCTGCAGGGCGTTGGCAAAGCCAAACAGCAGCGCCGCCATGAAGGCGCCCACCGGATGCCAGTTGCCAAAGATCATGGCCGCCAGGGCCACAAAGCCCTGGCCCCGGGTCATGCCGTCCTCGAAGGTGCCCACCACGCCCAGCGAAAAGTAGGCGCCGCCGATGCCGGCGATGAGACCGCCGATGATAATGCTGATGTAGCGCGTGCGATTGACGTGCACGCCCACCGTGTCGGCAGCCCGGGGATGCTCGCCGCAGGCCCGCATGCGCAGGCCCCAGGGCGTGCCAAAGATGGCATAGGTCGCCAGGGGCAGCAAGATGAGCATGATAAACACCGTCGGCTGGTTTTCGAACAGGATGGGCCCCACGATGGGAATGTCGGACAGGACCGGGATGCTGTAGACCGGAAAAGAGCCGGGGTCGATCAGCCCGGCCGGCTCCAGCAGGCGGATGTTCAGGAAACGGGTCGCGCCCGCCGCCAGGATGTTGATCACCGTGCCCGAGATGATCTGGTCGACCTTGTACTTGATGGACAGGACCGCGTGCAGCGCGGCCATGAGCCCGCCCATGATGCACGCGCCCAGCACGCCCATCCACAGGCTCTGGAAGATGCTGGCAAAGGCCACGGCCGTGAAGGCGCCGGCGAGCATCATGCCCTCGATGGCAATGTTAAAGACGCCCGCGCGCTCGCAAAAGACACCCGCCATGGCCCCCAACGTCAAAGGGGTGGCGGCCGTCAGCGTGGACTGGACCACGCCCGGCAGGTTCATGCTGGAGCCGCTGGTAATCCAGACGAGGAAGGCAAAGGAGGCCAGCAAGACCACAATCCAGTTGACCACGGACCGCAGCGAGGACAGCAGGCGAAAGAGGCGCATGCCGGCGGCAAAGAAGCAAATGGCGCCGGCCACGTAGAGCGTCGGCCGCGACGGCACCCGGAACAGCGTGCCCAGGAACTCGTCGGTGAAGGCTGCCGTGTCGCCGGGCTCGGTGCCCGCGTTGCCCAGGACCAGGAAAGCGGCCCCCAGCAGCAGGAACAGCAGCACGATCACCAGGTTGCGCCAGTTCAGCGTGAAACCAGTCGTTCTTTCGACAGCAGTTGATTGGACAGCCATCTTTCTATCCCTATTTTCCCCAGCCGCGGGTGAACACCGCCGTCGGAACGGCCTCGCCCCGCATCTCGCGCAGCCGATAGAGGGCCTGGATAATGGCCGGTGCGGCGATAAAGACAATGACCAGGGCCTGGACGATCTGCACGATCTCGGTTGGAACGCTGGCGACGGACTGCATGCGGGCAGCCCCGGCGCGCAGCATGCCGAACAGCAGGCTGGCCGCGACGACGCCCGCGGGGTGGCTCTTGCCCAACAGGGCCAGGGCGATGGCGTCAAAGCCGTAACCCGACTGGAAGCCCAGGGCAATGTTGTGGGTGATGCCCAACCCCTGGACGGCGCCGCCCATGCCCGCCAGGCCACCGCTCAGGAACATGGCCAGGGTAAAGGTCTTGCCCACGCTCATGCCGCTGTAGCGAGCGGCGTTGGGGTTGGCGCCCACCGTCCGCAGCTCAAAGCCCCACTTGGTGCGAAACAGGAACCAGCCGACGGCGACCGCCGCCACCAGGGCCAGCACAAAGCCCCAGTGGACGGTCACCGGGTGGTCCAGGAAGCGGGGCAGGAAGGCCGTCTCCAGCGTGTCCCGCGTGCGGCAGGTGCCCTGGGTGAACTCCAGGGGGCCGCACAACAGCCACTCGCTGAGGCGATAGACCACATAGTTGAGCATGATGGTGGTGATGACCTCGTGGGCGCCCGTGCGCGCCTTCAGGATGCCGGCGATGGACGCGTACAGGCCCGCGGCGATGGCGCCCAGGAGGATGGACAGGGGCAGGTGGATAAAGGCCGGCAGGTTGGCAAAGCTAAAGCCGGCGACGACGGCCACCAACCAGCCGATGCCGATCTGCCCCTCGCCGCCGATGTTGAACAGGCCGGCCCGAAAGCCCAGGGCCACGGCCAACCCGGCAAAGATGTAGGGCACCGACTGGACCAGCGTGTCGCTCGGGCCGCGCACCACGCGCAGGAGGGGCCGCAGCCCATCCTCGCCACCCACCTGTCCCAGGGCCTCCACGATCTTGGCCGGGCTGCCCAGGGCGCCCTCGTACAGGGCGCCGTACGCCCTGCCCAGGTTCTTGATTGCCACCGAAAGGGCGTCGCCGATCTGCCCGTCGCCCAGGAGCAGGAGAACGTCCTGGTCGGTGAGCATCAGGATCAGGCCGCCGATGAGCAGCGCGGTAAAGACGGCCAGGGCGGGCACCAACAACCCTCCCAACCGGTTCCCCAGCCAGCCCTTGAGCCAGGGCCAGCCCCCCTTGAAGATCGAGACCACGATGAGCAGCAGCAGGCCGGCCAGCAGCGCCAGGGGCCACAGGCCCAGGACCACGAGCAACACCAGCACCAACCATTTGCTGAGTAGCACGGCAGCGGCGACCAGGATGGCCACAATGGCCAGCCTCAGCCAGCGCCGGTTCGACGGTTGCTGCGTTACTTTGCTTGGAGAAGCCTCATCAGCCAACGCTCCTGCCCTCCTTTTCCACCATTTCCAGCGCCGGGGCGGCGGGCTTGGCTTCGATGCCGGAACCGGCCATCAGCAGGCCAAGCTCTTCCCTCGTCACCTTGTCGGCGTCTGCGGTGCCCACGATCCGGCCCTCGTACATGACCGCGATGCGGTCGGAGAGGGCCATGATCTCGTCCAGCTCGACCGATACCAGGAGCACGGCCGTGCCCTCGTCTCGCTTTTCGATGAGGCGGCGGTGGATGTATTCGATGGATCCCACGTCCAGCCCGCGGGTCGGCTGCGCGGCGATGAGCAGCTTGATGGGCCGCGAGAACTCGCGGGCGACGATGACCTTTTGCTGGTTGCCGCCCGAGAGGTTCTGGACGGGAAGATAGACGCTGGGCGTGCGCACGTCGAACTCTTTGACCAGCCGCTCGGCATAGCTGTACAGCGTTCCAAACTGGATCTCCGGGCCCCTGGAAAAGGGCGGCTCGTAGTACGTGTTCAGCATCAGGTTGTCGGCGATGGGAAAGGCCATCACCAGGCCATCCTCCTGGCGATCCTCCGGGATGTGGGCCACGCCCAGCTCGGTTACCTGCCGCGGCGAGGCGTTGGTCACGTCGGTGCCCAGGATGCGCACGTGGCCCGCGCTGGCCGACCGCAGCCCGCTGAGGACCTCGACCAGCTCTGTTTGCCCGTTGCCCTGCACGCCGGCCACGCCCAACACCTCGCCGGCGCGGACGAACAGGTCGACGCCGCGCACGGTCTCGTGCATCCGCTGGTCCAGGGCCCGGAGCCCCGTCACCTCCAGCACCACCTCGCCGGGGGAGGCGGGCCCCTTGTCGACCACCAGGGCCACCTCGCGGCCGACCATCATCTCCGCCAGCTCCTCTTCCGACGTCTCCGAGGGCTTGGTCTGGCCGGTGACGCGGCCGTCGCGCAGGACGACGATGCGGTCGGCAATGGCCATGACCTCTTTCAGCTTGTGGGTGATAAAGATGATGGACTTGCCCTGGCCGGTCAGGCCGTGCATGATCTCGAACAGCTCCTCCGTCTCCTGGGGGGTCAGCACGGCCGTCGGCTCGTCGAGGATCAGGATCTCGGCCTCGCGGTAGAGGGTCTTGATAATCTCCACCCGCTGCTGGATGCCCACCGGCATATCGGCGATGAGCGCCTCGGGATCCACCGCCAGGCCGTACTGCGCCGAGAGCGCCTGGATGCGCCGCGAGGCGACCCGGCGGTCCAGGGCGGTGCCGATGACCCGCAGGATGGGATAAGTGACCCCGGCAAAGAGCAACGCCAGGACGATGTACAGGGCCACGCGATTCACGCCGCCGAGCCCGAGGTCCAGGGCCACCAACAGCGCGGCGCTTGCCACGCCGACGATGCCAAAATAGGGCCAGAAACTCAGGCGGCGGGCCAGGTAGGCGAGGAGAAGGCCCAGACCGTATATGACCGCCACCGCTGCCCCACCCGCCACCGCGGCCAACAGTGCCTGGCCAATGTTCTCCAGGGAAAAAAGGCCACCCACAAAGAACAGGAGGGCGCTCAGCCCCGCGCCGATGCCCATCGTTCGCCACGAAAACGAAAAGCGCGACGGCTCGGTGCCCATGACAATGTTCTCGGCCACGGTAAAGACCGGGACCAGTTGAAAGTGCTGGTGCACCATGCCGATGCCCAGGGCAATGGCGTCGTTGGGCTCGTCGATGACGACGGGCTGGCCGCGGACCTCGATCTCTCCTTCATCTTGCCGGTAAAGGCCGTAGAGGATGTTCATAAGGGTGCTTTTGCCCGCGCCGTTCTCGCCGAGAAACGCCAGGATCTCGCCCTGTTCCAGAGAAAAGCTGACCCTATCGTTGGCAAGCACCCCGGGAAAGCGCTTGGTGATGTTGCGCACTTCCAGGATTGGGGCCATCATTGCTCCCTTCTCAGGATTGCCTCACAACCGCGGCTTGGCAGAACGTGCGGACCAAAGGGGGGGTTCACCCGCAGATTCTGCCAATCCGCCGTTATCGCAACGGGCGGTGCTGAGTCGCCCCAGCACCGCCCCGATCACTCTATCACTCTCAAGGTTCCGGCGACGACTACCAGCCGGTGTCGATGTCGCCGGCGATGATGCCCTGGACGATCTCCTGGACCTCGGCGTCAAGCTCCGCGGGGATCTCGCCCTCAAAGTCGTGGTAGGGGGCCAGGCCCACACCCTCGTTCTCCAGCGTGCCCACGAAGACGTTGCCACCGGGGAACTCGCCGTTCAGGGCCGATTCTACCACGGAGAACACGGCATTGTCCAGCCGCTTCATCACCGACGTGATGAGGATGTCCTTCTCGTTGGGCAGCGTGAAGTACTGGTCGACGTCCACGCCAACACCCCATTTGCCTCGCTCCTTGGCCGCCGCGATGCCACCGTTCCCGGTCTTGCCGCCGCAGCCAAAGACCACGTCCACACCCTCGTCGATGAGCGAGTTGCCCTGGATCTTGCCGTCGTCCGGTGCCTCAAAGTCGCCAACGTACACGCCCTTCACCTGGACGTCCGTGCCCTTCTGCTCGTTGTAGTAGTTGGCTCCCGCCTCGTAGGCGACGATGAACTGCTCCACCGGCGGAATCTGCATGCCCGCCACGTAGCCAATCTGCGGGTCCTCCGGGTCCTGCAGAACCGCCCAGCCGGCCGCCAGGTAGCCGATGGGGAACGTCGCCTCGTCCACGTTAAAGACGATGCCCGCCACGTTCGGAATCGGCGGGTCGTAGGCGTTGTCGATGATGGCCATGTTGACGTCGGGATAGACCTCCGCCATCTTGGCCGTGGCATCCGCCAGCAGGAAACCCACCGTGATGATCAGGTCGTAATCCTGCTCGGCAAACTCGGTGATGTTCCGCTCATAGTCCGCCTGGGCCTGGCTCTCGATGAACTGCGCTTGCACGCCCAGCTCGTCCTGTGCCCGCTGCAGGCCGGCCCACGTGTTCTCGTTAAAGCTGGCGTCGTCCACGCCACCCACGTCCGACACCATGCCGACCTGGAACCCTTCACCACTCGCGGGCTCGGTCGGCTCTTCGACGGCTTCCGTGGGCTCGGGGGCCGTGGTTGCCTCGGGGGCCGTGGTTGCCTCCGGTACCTGTGTTGGTTCCTGCACCACTGCAGTCGGTTCTGGTGTGGCGCCGCAGCCGGCCAGTACGAGAGACATGACCAGCAGCATCGCCAGAATGCTGAATCTACCCTTACGCATTTTCCCCTCCCTTGCAAAATGAGTCGCGTAGCCGAGATTTACAGGAACGAAACTGCGGAGTGATCGCTCGATATCGCTCACCTCCTTCGCCGCGCTTAATGGCTTTCGGGCCAACAACGCCATTATACCCCAACTCGTACGGATAAGCAAGCCCAACCGCCAATTGTGTAGTGTGTTGCAAAGCCGGCCCTGCTGGGACCGCCGAGCGCCGGCTCGGCTTTTCTCTCTGCCGGCAACTTGCCGAGCTGGTGCGATACTGCTGGGATCGCCGAGCGCCGGCTCGGCTTTTCTCTCTGCCGGCAACTTGCCGAGCTGGTGCGATACTGCTGGGATCGCCGAGCGCCGGCTCGGCT
>JAAYZQ010000022.1 GCA_012514775.1 Anaerolineaceae bacterium | reverse complement strand
GGGCGCCTATGCCCTGGGGTGCCGGAACCTCCTGTGCCTGACCGGTGACCACCAGACCTTTGGCAACCACCCCCAATCCAAGAACGTCCACGACCTGGACTCGATCTCGCTGCTTCAGGCCGTCCGCGACATGCGCGACCAGAAGGTCTTCCAGTGCGGAGAAAAGATCAAGGGGCAGGAGCCGCGCTTTTTCCTGGGGGCGGCGGCGAACCCCTTTGCCGACCCATTCGAGTTCCGTCCCTACCGCCTGGCCAAAAAGGCCGCGGCCGGTGCGGATTTCATCCAGACCCAGATCATCTTTAACGTACCAAAGTTCCAGGAGTTCATGCGGCGCGTGGTGGACCTCGGCGCTCACGAAAAGACCTACATCCTGGCCGGTGTGGCGCCCATCAAGAGCCTGGGCGGGGCCAAGTACATGGCCACCAAGGTACCGGGTATGGAGGTCGATCCCGAGTACATCACGCGCATGGAAAACGCGACCAAGGGCCTGCCGACCATTGCCGAGATCAAGGCCATGGAACCCAAGGAAGCAGCCGAGGCCCGGAAGGCGCGACAACAGGCCGCCGAAACCGCGGGTATTGGTATATGTGTCGAGATTATCAACGAATGCAAGAAAATAGAAGGCGTGGCGGGCGTACACATCATGGCCATCGAATGGGAACAAGCTGTCGACAGCATCGTCAGCCAGACCCAGATCGGCCCGAAGTACGATCCGTCTCGTCAAGCTGCCTGACGGGAGCCGGCTCATGACTACTATGCTGCAGACCGCTCTTGCCCAGGAGATCCGCGATCGCTCGGGCGAGAACGTATTCCTGTGCTACCAATGCAAGAAATGCACTGCCGGCTGCCCGGTGGCAGCCTACTTTGATCTCACGCCGCACCAGGTACTGCGTGCCTGCCAGTTTGGACTGACGGATATGGTGCTAAACTCGCGGACCATCTCTATCTGTGCCGCCTGCGAAACCTGCTCCACGCGCTGCCCCCAGGGCATCGACATTGCGCGCATCATGGACGTCCTCGAGATCATGGCCGCGGAAAAGGGGATCAAGTCCAAGGCGCCCACCGTGCCCATGTTCTACAAGTCCGCCAACCGCGGCATCGATCTGTTCGGGCGCATGTGGGAGTTGGGGCTGATGGCCGAGCTGTACCTCCGCGAGCTCCTGGCCGGCAAGTTCGACGTCAAGCAACTCGTCAAGTACGACCTGGAGATGGCCCTCAAGATGTTCCGCGGCGGCAAGCTCAAGCTCCTGCCCAGTGTCGCCCGGCGCCGCCGCAACGGCCACCGCCCTGCGAAGGCCGCCGAGGTCATTGCCTTGCCCGCCGGCGCCTCGAACGGGGAGAATCCCCTGGCCGACGGCGGGGTCGTGTCCTATTACCCTGGCTGCAGCCTGGAGGCTACGGGTATCGAGTTCCACATGTCTACCGAGGCCATTGCCGAAAAGCTGGGCCTCAAACTGGTCGAGCCGGAAGGCTGGGTCTGCTGCGGTACGTCGCCTGCCCACAACACCGACCACTACCGCTCCATCAAGCTGCCCATGAAGACGCTGGCCATTGCCGACGAGATGGGCCACCGCTACATGACCATGCCCTGCGCCGCCTGCTTTTCCCGGTTCCGCATCGCCATGAAGGAAGTGGAAGAAGACCCGGAGCTGCGGCAGCGCATCGCCGACGATATCGGCTTTGACTACAAGGGCGGCATCCAGGTGGACAACCTGTTGACAACCATCACCGAAAAAGTGGGCTACGAGGCGGCTGCCAGGCCTGTGGTCAGAAAGCTAAAGGGGCTGAAGGTGGCCTGCTACTACGGCTGCCTGCTGACCCGCCCGCCGTCCGTCACCGGCGAGGAACGCTACGAATACCCCATGAACATGGACCACCTGATGGAGGCCCTGGGGGCCGAGGCCGTGGATTGGTCGTACAAGACCGACTGCTGCGGCGGCTCGCTCTCCCTTAGCACCCTGGATATTGCCCTGGATCTGAGCCACAAGATCCTGCGGAATGCCATCGAGTGTGGCGCCGAAATGATCGTCACCGCCTGCCCGCTGTGTCACGTCAACCTGGATGCGCGGCAGAAGCAGATCAATGCCGAGTTCGGCGGCACCTTTGATATCCCCATTGTTTACTTTACCCAGATGATGGGCGTGGCCTACGGCCTGCACGCCAAGCCGCTGGGTCTGGACAAACACTTGAGCGATGCCATCAGTCTTCTGAAAGCCAAAAGACTATTATTCGCGTAACTGGGGCCTGCCCGCCAGGAACCCGCCTTTGGCGTGTGTTCTTGGCGGGTGCGGGCGCCTCGAGATTTTCATACAAGGAGGACGACAGGTGAAGCTAACTGACAAACCGGTAACCAACTTTCTGGACGAGCTGGCGAGCAATGCCCCGGCCCCTGGAGGCGGGAGCGTGGCCGCCCTCAGCGGTGCCCTGGGCGCCGCCCTCATCAGCATGGTCTGCAACCTGACCCTGGGCAAGAAGGGCTACGACGAGGTTCAGGACGACATGAAAGACCTGCTCGCACAATCGGAAGCCCTTCGCCAGGAGCTGACTGGCCTCCTGGAGGCGGACGTGGCCGCCTACACCGCTTATTCCCAGGCGGCCAAGATGCCCCGCGAGACGGACGAGCAAAAGACCGAGCGCACCAAGGCGGTGCAGGCCGCCCTGGTGAAGGCCACGGACGTGCCCATGCGCATCGCCGAGGCGGCGGTCAAGGTCATGGACCTGTGCATGCCCACCGCCGAAAAGGGCAACAAGTTTGCCGTGAGCGACGCGGGTGTGGCCGTGCTCATGGCCGAAGGTGCCTTGCGCAGCGCGGCCCTCAACGTCCTCATCAACCTGGGCAGCATCAAGGACGAGGCATTCGTCGCCCAGAAGCGCGCCCACCTGGACGGGCTATTGGCGGGCAAGGGCGCCATGCGCGACGAGATCTATGACTACGTGGAAGGCAGGCTCTAGCCGGCTGCCGTCCCCCAGCGAAACGCGAGGAGGAAACGAGGAATGACTGCAGCGATCTTGGACGGCAGAGCCGTCGCCAAAACGATGCAGGGCGAGCTGGAAGCGGCGGTGGCCGAATTCAAGGCCAAAACCGGCGTGACGCCCACCATCGCCGTCGTCCGGGCGGGTGAGGACCCGGGCTCCGTGTGGTATGCCAACGCCATCAAGAAGACCATGGCCGCGCGAGGCATGGAAGCCCAGCTCCACATCCTGCCCGAGACGGCCAGCCAGGCCGAGTTGGTGGACATGGTTGCCCGCCTGAACGAAGACCCCGCCGTGCACGGCATCATGGTCCAGGAGCCTATGCCCAAGGGCATCGACGAAGGCGCGGTCAAGGCCGCCCTATCGCCCATCAAGGACGTGGACGGCGTGCACGAGGTCAATGCCGGGCGCCTGGCCCTGGCGGCGCCGGCCGGCCGGCCTGCAGGGGTTGGCCCCTTCTTTGTGCCGGCCACGCCCGCGGGCGGCATGGAGCTCATGCGCCGCAGCGGCGTGACCTTTGCCGGGCAGAACGCCGTCGTCCTCGGCCGCTCGGCCATCGTCGGCAAGCCCATGGCCCTGCTCCTCATGCGCGAGAATGCCACGGTCACGGTCTGCCACTCTCGCTCCAAGGACCTCGCCGGCATCTGCCGCTCGGCCGACATCCTGTGCGTGGCCGTTGGCCGGGCCGAGATGGTCAAGGGCGATTGGATCCGCCCCGGCGGCGTCGTGGTCGACTTTGGCGTCAACGACGTCGACGGCAAAATGGTCGGCGACGTGGCGTACGAGGAGGCCAGCGAGGTGGCGGGCATGATCACCCCGGTGCCCGGCGGTACGGGGCCCATGACCAACGTCATGCTCTGCCTGAACGTGCTGGAAGCTGCCAGGCTGCAGGTCTAGGGTCCATCGCCGATGACCGCCCAAGTGGTCGTCTGCGGCACGGGCATAGCGGGCATCAGCGCGGCCTATCACCTGGCCGTGAAGCATGGCGTTCGCGACGTCCTCCTCGTGGACGAGCGGGCACCGCTGAGCCTGACGAGCGACAAGTCCACCGAGTGCTACCGCAACTGGTGGCCGGGGCCGGGCGATGCAATGGTGCGGCTCATGAACCGCAGCATCGACCTGATGGAAGAGCTGGCCCGGGAGAGCGGCAACGCCTTTCAACTGAGCCGGCGCGGCTATCTGTTCGTCACCGCCGACCCCGGCCGCATCGCGGATTTCGAGCGGGCCGCGGCCGAGCCCTGCTCCCTGGGCGCCGGCCCCCTGCGTGTTCACCGGGGCGAGCCCGGAGACCCGGAGTACATCCCTGCGCCGGACACCGGCTTCGAAAACCTGCCCACCGGCGCCGATCTGATCCTCGATCCGGGCCTGATCCGCAAGCATTTCCCCTTCCTGACAGAAGACGTCGTGGCGGCTCTGCACACGCGCCGCTGTGGCCGGTTGAGCGCCCAGCAACTGGGCATGCTCCTCCTGGAGCAGGCCCGCGAGCGCGGTGCGCGGCTGCTCCAGGGGCGCCTCGAAGGGGTGGAAGTGCGCGGCGGACGGGTGCGGGCTGTGCGCGTCGCCACCGAGGGCGCCACGCAGACGGTCGAGACCGAGACTCTGGTCAACGCGGCCGGCCCCTTTGCCAGGCAGGTGGGGCAAATGCTGGGGGTTGACCTGCCCATCTCCTGCGAGCTCCACGCCAAGATCTCGTACACCGACTCCCTGGGGGTCCTGCCGCGCTACGCGCCCCTCTACTACTGGGCCGATCCACAACTTCTTCCCTGGTCGGACGAGGAGCGCGCCATGCTGGCCGAAACGGAAGAGACCCATTGGCTCCTGGAGCCCTTCCCACCCGGACCCCACGGCGTGCCGGAGGGCGGCGCCGGCAGCCAGGTGCAGCTCGCGCTGTGGACCTATGACGTCAAGACAATGGAGCCGGTACTGCCGCTGCCGGCCATCGATCCTCACTACTTTGAGGTGGTGTTGCGCGGCCTGTCGCGCATGGTCCCCGGCCTGCGCGCCTACTTTGACCGGCTGCCACGGCCCGTGGTGGATGGGGGCTACTATGCCAAGACCGAGGAGAACCGGCCCCTCATCGGGCCCATGCCCGTGGCAGGGGCGTACATGATCGCCGCCCTATCCGGCTTTGGCATCATGGGGGGCTGCGCCGCCGGCGAGCTCCTGGCGGCCCACGTGGTTGGCGGCGAGCTGCCCGACTATGCCCCCTGGTTCCTGCTGGACCGCTATCAAGATCCGGAATATGTGCACATGGTGGAGAGTTGGGATGCTTCCGGACAGCTCTAAGCCGGGTGCGGCCACTGACTGCCGGTCAAATATCGGATTTGTTTTGACAAGCACAATCGCCTGTGGTACACTAGCGGCTGCGATCCCTGCCAGAATAGATCCGCCGCTCGAAGCCAGGGCAGAGTTGCCAGAAATAATATTGATCAAGGAGGAAACAGATGATAGTTGACATCAAACGACCGGTGCCGAGCGACATCGACATCGCTCAAGCAGCCAAGATGCGGCCCATCATCGACGTCGCCAAGCAGTTGGGGCTGACCGAGGATGACCTCGACTACTATGGCAAATACAAGGCCAAGGTTCACCTCGACGTCCTGGACCGCCTGGCGGATCGACCCAACGGCAAGTACATCGATGTCACGGCCATCACCCCCACGCCCCTCGGCGAGGGCAAGACGGTGACCACCATCGGCGTCAGCCAGGGGCTCGACTACATCGGCAAGAAGGTCATGACCTGTATTCGCCAGCCCTCCCAGGGACCAACCTTTGGCATCAAGGGTGGAGCGGCCGGCGGCGGATACGCCCAGATCGTGTCCATGGAGGACTTTAACCTCCACCTGACCGGCGACATTCACGCCGTGAGCGCTGCTCACAACCTCCTGGCAGCCGCCATTGACAACCGCCTGACCAAGGAGCTCCGTTGGAGCACAAACTTTCTGGCCAAGGCCCTGGCCCCCAACGACGAATACACACCGTCGATGCGCAAGCGCCTGGACAAGCTGGGCATCCAGTCCGAGAAACCCTCCGATCTGAGCGCCGAGGACAAGGAGCGCATGTTCCGCCTGGACATCGATCCCTACAGCATCCAGTGGCGCCGGATCGTGGACGTTAGCGATGCTTCGTTGCGCAACATCATCGTTGGCCTGGGGACGATCAACGACGGAACGCCGCGCCAGACGGGCTATGACATCAGCGTTGCCTCCGAGATCATGGCCGCCCTGGCCCTCTGCTGCGACCTGGCCGACCTGCGGGATCGCATGGGCCGGATCATCATCGGCACCAACAAGAAGGGCGAGCCCATCACCGCCGAGGACCTGAACGTGGCCGGCGCGATGACCGTCCTCCTCAAAGAAGCCATCATGCCCAACCTGATGCAGACCCTGTCGGGCAGCCCCGCGTTTGTGCACTGCGGGCCCTTTGCCAACATCGCCCAGGGCAACAGCTCCATCCTGGCCGACCGCATTGCCCTCAAGCTGATGGGCGAGGATGGCTACGTTGTCACCGAGTCGGGCTTTGGTGCCGACTGCGGCATGGAAAAGTTCTTTAACATCAAGTGCCGCTACAGCGGTCTGATCCCCAACTGCGTGGTCCTGGTCTGCACGGTGCGCGCCCTCAAGATGCACGGCGGTGGCCCCAAGGTCGTCGCCGGCAAGCCCCTGGACAAGGCCTACACCGCCGAGAACCTGGAGCTCCTGGAGAAGGGCCTGCCCAACCTCTTGCAGCACATCGAGAACGCCCTGAAGTTCGGCGTGCCCGTCGTCGTCGCCATCAACCGCTTCAAGGACGACACCGACGCCGAGATCCAGCTCATCCGCAAGCGCGCCCAGGAGACGGGTGCCGAGGACGCAGTGGAGAGCACCGTCTGGGCCGATGGCGCAAAGGGTGGTGCCGCCCTGGCCGAGGCAGTCGTCAAGGCCTGCGACAAGCCCAGCAACTTCAAGTTCCTGTATCCCGACGAGATGTCGATCAAGGACAAGATGGAGACCATCGCCCGCGAGATCTATCGCGCGGGGTCCGTCAGCTACACGCCCGAGGTGGAAGCCAAGATCGCGGCCTTTACCAAGATGGGCCTGAGCCACCTGCCCATGTGCATGGCCAAGACGCACCTGTCGTTCACCCACGACCCGGCGGTCAAGGGCGCTCCGCAAGACTGGAACCTGCCCATCACCGACATCCGGGCCAGCGTGGGCGCCGGCTTCCTCTATCCGCTGTGCGGCACGATGCGAACGATGCCCGGACTGCCCACCCGCCCGGCCTTTACGGACGTGGACATTGACCTGGAGACCGGGCGCGTGGTTGGATTGTTCTAGCCAGGAAACCTGGTGGAGCTGAAACAAGACTGATGTTCAGAGATGGGGAGGGTGCGCGATACCCTCCCCATCTTTCGAATCGCTTAACAACTCACGTGTGCAACTAACCAGGCAGCCAGGTTTGCAATGTTCTGGTGCCCTGTGCTATAATGGCTGTGTTTCCTGGCGGTTTGGCAAGCAGCAGGTTCTACCAAAGGAGGTAATTGCATGGAGAAAGTAACCTTTAGCGTTCCGGCTATGTGGGCAGACCACCACGTTCTGGCGGTGCGAGAGGCCCTGGGCCGCGTGACCGGTGTGGAAGAGGTACTGGCCAGTGCCATGTACAAGGACGTGCTGATCAAGTACGATCCGGCCAGCGTTAACCCCGAAACCCTGAAGGGCGCACTAGCCCAGGCCGGGTACGAGATTTCCAAAGCGCCTTCCATTCCAGCTTACCCCGAACGTATCGACGACAGCTCCGATTGGTTCCGCTTCCAACAACGTATCACCGAGACCGACATGCGCGACCTGGAGATGTCGGGCGACCACCGCAAGTACTAAAAGCCACGGCCCATCGTGGCCGCGGTATAACCTTAGAAGGAAGGTAAAGCACATGTCAGACTACTCAAAGGTAACCGCCGACGTTGCGGTGCAGGAATTGCTCGAGATCGCGCACGAAAAGGGCATCGAGACCGCCTTTGACCGTGCCGAGAGCACCAAACCCTGCCCCATTGGCAGCGACGGCGTCTGCTGCAAGATCTGTGCCATGGGGCCCTGCCGCCTGGTGGGCAAGACCAAGGCCGGCATCTGCGGCGCCACCGTCGACACTGTCGCCGCCCGCAACCTTGCCAGGCAGATCGCCGCCGGTGCAGCCGCCCACTCGGACCATGGGCGCGACATGACCCTGGCGCTCCTGGCCGTGGCCGAAGGGCACGCTCCCGATTATCGCATCCGCGACGTGGCCAAGCTGGTGGAGGTTGCCACCTTCTTTGGCATCCCCGTGGAGGGCCGCGAGACCAACGATATTGCCAAGGACGTGGCCGAGGCGGCCCTGGCCCAATTTGGCCAGCAGCGCGGCAGCCTGAAGTATCTGGAGCGCGCGCCGAAAAAGCGGCAGCAAATCTGGAAAGAGCTGGACATTGCGCCGCGAGGCGTCGACCGCGAAGTGGTCGAGACTCTGCACCGCACCCACATCGGCAACGACCAGGACGCCGAGCACATCCTCGATCACGGCCTGCGCACCGCGCTGGCCGACGGCTGGGGCGGCTCCATGCTCTCCACCGACATCACCGACATCCTCTTTGGCACCCCGGTTCCGCTTAGCAGCGAGGTCAACCTGGGCAGCCTGGATGAGGACCAGGTGAACATTATCATCCACGGGCACGAGCCGCTGCTGTCAGAGCTCATTCTGATGGCCTGCCAGGACCCGGAGATGGTCGAGTATGCCAAGAGCAAGGGCGCCAAGGGCATCAACCTGACGGGCATTTGCTGCACCGCCAACGAGACCCTGATGCGCCAGGGGGTCAAGACCGCAGGCAATTTCCTGAGCCAGGAACTGGCCATCGCCACGGGCGTCGTAGAAGCCATGGTGGTTGACATCCAGTGCATCATGCAGGCCCTGGCACCGGTGGCCGCGAACTATCACACCAAGCTCATTACCACCTCGCGCAAGGCCAAGATCAAGGGCGCCACGCACATGCAGTTCGACGAGCACAGGGCGCTGGAAATCGCCAAGGAGATCGTCAAGGCCGGCATCGACAATTTCCCCAACCGCAGCAAGACCGAGAAGGTCCACATCCCCAACGTGACCGCGCCGCTGGTGGCGGGCTTTTCCCACGAATATCTGCGCTACATGCAGGGTGGCTACTACCGTGGCTCCTTCCGGCCGCTCAACGACGCCATCATGACCGGGCGCATCCGCGGCGTGGCCGGCGTGGTGGGCTGCAACAACGCCCGCACGCCCCACGACCAGACCCACAACTATGTGGTCCAGGAGCTGATCAAGAACGATGTCCTGGTCGTCCAGACCGGCTGCAGCGCCATTTCGGCAGCCAAGATCGGCCTGTTGGGGCCCGAGGCCCTGGAGCAAGCCGGCCCCGGCCTGCGGGAAGTGTGCGAGGCCATCGGCATCCCGCCGGTGCTGCACCTGGGCTCCTGCGTGGACAATACTCGCATCCTGACCGTCGCCTCGCAAATGGCGACCGAGGGTGGCCTGGGCAGCGACATCGGCGACCTGCCGGCCGTCGGCCTGGCTCCCGAGTGGATGAGCGAAAAGGCGCTGTCCATCGGCACCTACTTTGTCGCCTCGGGCGTGTACGTCATCTTTGGCACCAAGAATCCCGTGGCCGGCAGTGAAGAAGTCCTGAGTCTGATCAGCGAGGGATGGGAAGCCAAGGTCGGTGGCAAGCTGGAGTTCATCCTCGATCCCGAGGAGATGGTGCAAAAGACCCTGGAGCACATTGACAAGAAACGCGCCGAGCTGGGACTGGCCGAGTACGATCCCACCCGCTTTGGCGAGAGTGGCGACACACCTCTGGCCGAGTTCTTTGCTGTGCCGCCGGAAGAGCGGAACCTTTACAGCCGCAAGGCCTACACGCAGGCTGCTGCGGAATAGACGAAGGAGAAGGTATCAATGTCCAGATACATCGCCACCCGAGCACTGCGCGGTGCCAGTCTCATTGTCCAGGAGTTCGACGCGTTGTTGAACAAGGCGACGCAGGAACTCGGCCCGGACACCAAACTCCAGTTCACCAACACCGCCTATTTTCTGCCCACCATCCTGGGCTACACCGGCATGAAGGTCGAGACCATCCGCGACTTGCCGCCCGTCCTGGAGCACTGCAAGACGCTGCTCCACAACCCACCACCCGGCCAGACATGGGTACCCTACCTGGGTGAGACCCTGGATGCCGGCGTGGCAACCCTCCTGGCCGAAGAGGGCATCATGGGCTTGCGCTTTGCCTATGGGCAAGAGCCCCAGAAATTGCCCGGCCTGGAGCTGACCGGCACCAGCGCCCCCGGGAACGGCCACCTCAACGGCCCCATCGACGACATCCAGCTCCGAAGCTGGGGCATTCAGTTGGTGGACGGCCGCATGCCCGGCTTTGCGGCCATCATCGGCGCGGCGCGCACCAACCAGGCCGCCGTAGAGCTGGTTCGCCAGCTTCAGCAGCGCAACATCCTCATCTTCCTGAGCGGCAACGTCAACGGCCGGAGCATCATCCACCAACTCATGGAAGAGGGTGTGGAAATGGGCTACGACACCTACATCGTGCCCTTTGGCCTGGACACCGTGTCCACGGTCTACCCCCTCGGCTTTGCCACTCGCTCGGCCCTGACCTTTGGCGGTATGAAGGGTGGGCAGTCTCGCGACATCTTGCTCTACAACAAGTATCGCGTCTTTGCCTTTGCCGTCGCCCTGGGTGAGGTCGATGACCTGAAGTACGCCAATGCCGCAGGCGCCATCACATACGGCTTCCCGGTGCTGGCCGACACGATCATCCCCGAGATCCGGCCCACGGGCATCACGCCCTACGAGCACGTCATCTCCCTGCCGTGGGACGACATCGAAGGCGCCGACGACGCGGAAAGGGCAGCCCGCTTCGTGCAGAGGGCCATTGAGGTCCGCGGCGTCAAGATCAAGATCACCGAGGTCCCCATCCCCGTGCCCTACGGCTCTGCCTTCGAGGGCGAGAGGGTGCGCAAGGCGGACATGCGCGTCGAGTTCGGCGGCAAGTACTCCCGCTGCTTCGAGTACCTGCACATGGCCGACATGGACGATGTCGAGGACCATAAGATCGAGGTCCTGGGACCCGGCTTTGAGGACGTCCCGGCCGAGGGCGCCATGGACATGGCCATCATCGTTCAGGTCGCCGGGCGCAAGATGCAGGAAGACTTTGAGCCCGTCCTCGAGCGCCAGATCCACTACTTTGTCAACGGCGCCAGCGGCATCCAGCACATCGGCCAGCGCGACATCACCTGGATCCGCATCAGCAAAGCGGCCGTGGACAAGGGCTTTGACCTGAAGCACTTTGGCGAGATCCTCTACGCCCGTTTGCACGCGGACTTTGGCGCCATCGTCGACAAGGTCCAGGTCAAGATCGTCACTGACCCGGCCCTGCACGCCGAGTGGCTGGACAAGGCCCGGGCGGCTTACAACTATCGCAACCAGCGCCTGGCGGCCATGACCGACGAGTCGGTCGACGAGTTCTACTCCTGCACGCTGTGCCAGAGCTTTGCGCCCGATCACGTCTGCGTGGTCAGCCCCGAGCGGCTGGGCTTGTGCGGCGCGTACAACTGGCTCGACTGCAAGGCAAGCTACCAGATCAACCCCACCGGCCCGAACCAGCCCATCAAGAAGGGTCGGGCGCTGAACGATTGGACCGGCGTGTTCGACAACGTCAACGAGTTTGTGCAGCAGGCCTCCCATGGCAGCGTGGAAAGCGTCACCATGTATTCTATCATGGAGACGCCCATGACTTCCTGCGGTTGCTTCGAGTGCATCATGATGATCCTGCCCCTGTGCAACGGCTTCATGATCGTCAGCCGCGAGGATCCGAGCATGACCCCGGCGGGCATGACCTTCAGCACCCTGGCGGGCATGGCCGGCGGCGGCCTGCAGACGCCCGGCGTCATGGGCCACGGCAAGTACTTTATTACCAGCCAGAAGTTCATCCGCGCCGATGGCGGCCTGCCGCGCATCGTGTGGATGTCCAGCTTCTTGAAAGAAAGCATGGCCGAGGAGTTGAAGGAAGCCGCCATCCGCGCCGGCGATCCCGACCTCATCGAAAAGATCGCCGACGAGCGCGTGGCGACCACGGAAGAGGAAGTGCTGGCTTACCTGGAAGAGACAGGACACCCGGCACTCTCCATGGACCCGCTCATGTAGCAGCAGAGGGCAGGGATCGGCGGCGAGCGCCGATCCCTGCCTTGCCTGCCAGGCACAACCCGTGTCGCCACCCGGGCCGGCAGGCACTGGAACCACGAGAATCTGGAGTTGGAAGCGATTTCGCGACGACAGCCAGAGCGAGAAAATAGCGTTCGAGCATCCAGCAGCAAGGGATGTCCCTTGCTGCTGGCTACGTCAGAAGCTATCTTGACGTCGGGGCTTGTATCTTAGAGCCCAAAACAACCGTCCAACTTACCTGCTAGGAGGAGGATCTATGCCAGTCACAGTCGAAATTCCGAAGGAACGGTGGACCGGCACCATCCGGGAGGTGACCCTTGGCGCGACGAGCAGCGAGGGCGGCACCCGCTCCCGGACGGTCACCGTCGGCGGGGAGACAACGCTGCCCTTCCTGCACTTCGAGGGCAAAATTGCGCATCCGCCCGTCATTGGCGTCGAAATCCACGATAGCCACCCGGCCGAATGGCCGACTACCCTGCTGAACGCCTGGGGAGAAGTGACCCAGGATCCCGGTGCGTGGGCGAAAAAAGCCGAGGAGATGGGAGCCGAAGTCATCATGCTCAAGCTGCGGGGCACCAACGCCGACGGCTCCAAGACCACGCCCGCGCAGGCGGCAGCCAGTGTCAAGGCGGTACTGCAAGCCACGGGCCTGCCCCTGGTCGTCCGCGGCCCAGGCCAGGCGGAGGCTGACAACGAGCTTCTGGTAGCTGTCGCCGAGGCGGCCCCCGGAGAGCGGCTGGCCCTCGGGCTGTGCGAGGACAAGAACTATCGCACCATCGTCGCGGGTGCCCTGGCCCACGGCCACCTGGTGGTCGCCAGCTCGCCCATCGACGTGAACCTGGCCAAACAGCTCAATATCCTCATCAGCGACATGCGCCTGCCCCTGGACCGTGTGCTCATGGACCCCACCACGGGAGCCCTGGGCTACGGCCTGGAATATACCTACTCGGTGATGGAGCGGCTGCGCCTCGCCGCCCTCACCGGCGACGGCATGACGCAGCAGCCGATGATCTGCTTCGTTGGCGAGGAGAGCTGGCGGCAGAAGGAATCGCGCGCCGCCCAGGGCGTGCCGGACGAATGGGGAGACATCGAGAAGAGGGGCATCACCTGGGAGACGGTGACCGCCACGGCCCTCCTGGAGTCGGGCGCTGACATCGTGGTGCTCCGCCACCCCAAGACCATCAGCGTCGTGCGTGACACCATCACCAAGCTGATGGCAGAATAGAGGAGGTGAGCTGATATGGCACTCTCAGGACTACAGATCTACAAGCTGTTGCCAAAAACTAACTGCAAGGATTGCGGCTTTCCGACCTGCCTGGCCTTTGCCATGAAACTGGCTGCCAAGCAGGTGGACTTGGACGTCTGCCCGCACGTGTCGGCTGAAGCGAAGGAGGCCCTCTCGGCCGCCGCCGCCCCGCCCATCCGCCTGGTCAAGATGGGCACCGGCGAACAGGAGTTTCAGGTGGGCAACGAAACGGTCTTGTTCCGCCACGAGAAGACCTTTTTCAACAAGCCCGGCCTGGCCCTGCGCATCAAGGACACGGAAGATGCCGAGACCATGGCCCAGAAGGCCCAGATGGCCGGCGCCTACAGCGTCGAGCGCGTTGGCATTACGATGACCTTTAACGCCATCGCCCTCGACAACGCCTCTGGCGACCCGAACAAATTCGCGGAAGCGGCCAGGCTGGTGCGGAGCAACACCGATCTGCCCTTCGTGCTCATTGCCGGTCCCGAGGCGGCCAAGGCTGCCCTGGCGGCCGAAGGTGGGCACAAGCCCTTGCTCTACGCCGCAACCGCCGACAACTGGCAGGCCATGGCCGGAGTGGCCAAGGAAGCCGGCGTTCCCCTGGCCGTGCGGAGCAACGACGGCCTGGACGAACTGGCCGACCTTACCACCAAGATCGAAGAGGCGGGCGTCGCCGATTTGTTCCTCGACCCGGGCAGCCGCTCGCTGGGCAAGTCGCTGGCCCAGTTGACACAGCTTCGCCGCCTGGCCCTCAAGCAGAACTACAGACCGCTGGGCTTTCCCATCATCACCTTCCCCGGTGAGGTGGCCGACAGCGAAGAGGGCGAGATCGTGGCCGCCACACAATACATCGCCAAGTACGCGGGCGTCGTGGTCATGGACCACTTTGACCCGGCTGTCGCCTATCCACTGCTCACGCTGCGCCTGAACATCTTTACCGACCCGCAGAAGCCCATCTCGGTGGATCCCGGCATCTACGAGTTCAATAGCCCCAACGCCGACTCGCCCCTGCTGACCACCACCAACTTCTCGCTGACCTACTTTAGCGTCGCCGGCGAGCTGGACGGCAGCGGCATGCCGGCCTGGCTGCTCATCTGCGATGCCGAGGGCATGAGTGTCCTCACCGCCTGGGCGGCGGGCAAGTTCGATGCCGAGACCATCGCCAAGGCCGTCAAGAGCTTTAACGTCGCCGACAAGCTCAACCAAAAGAAGATCACCCTGCCCGGACACGTGGCCGTCCTCTCGGGCGAGCTGGAAGAAGAGCTTCCGGGGTGGGAGATCCGGGTCGGGCCGCGCGAAGCGGTGGACATCCCGACTTATCTGCGGTCGGCATAGTGATCCCTTGCCCGCTCCCTGGCGTCGCGCCGTTCGATGCCAGGGGCCGGCAGAGGGCTAGCGAATCGGGATGATATGACAGCCATCGTCGTTTTCAAGCCATCGGGCAAGGTGGTCGAGGTCGAGGTCGGGACGCTGCTGTCTGACGCGGCGGTTCAGGCTGGCCTCCCTCTGAACCTGCCCTGCGGGGGACAGGGGCGCTGTGGCCGGTGCCGGGTCAAGATCGAGCACGGCGCCATCAGCCATCGCAGTGGCGCGCGCCTCTCCTCGGCCGAACGGGAGGAGGGCTGGGCCCTGGGCTGCCAGGCAGTCGTCAAGGGTGATGCCATCGTCCACGTGCCCGAGCAGGAAGCGGTCGAGGTCGAGTTTATCACCAAGACGGTTGGTGCGGAGCGGGTGGCGCTGGCGGCCGAGTTCGCCGGCGAGGTGGACCCCAGCGTCCGCCGCTTTCACCTGGTCATCGAGCCGCCAAGCCTGGATGACCAGACCACCGACTGGGATCGCCTGGAGCGCGAGCTATCGCTGCAACACGACATCACGAACGTCACCGCCGACCTTGCCATGCTCCGCACCTTGAGCCGCGACCTGAGAGATGCGGAATGGGACGTCACGGCAGTCCTGGATATGGGCGATCCCCTGCTCAACCCCTGCGCCCAGCCACGCCTCATCGACCTGTTGCCCGGCGATCAAACCCGCCGCTGTTATGGCGTTGCCATCGACATCGGGACGACCTCCAACGTCGTCTATCTCGTCGATCTTCGCCAGGGCAAGGTCGTGGACCGCGCCTCGGCCTACAACGCGCAAATCCAGGCCGGCGAAGACGTTATCTCGCGCATCATCTTTTCGCAAAAGCGCGACGGGCTCGAGCGCCTGCAGAAGCTTGTGCTCAAGACCATCAACGGGCTCCTGGATGAACTGACGACGCGCCATGAGATCGAGCCCAGGCAGATCAGCAAGGCCGTGGTCGCCGGCAACACGACCATGATCCAGCTCTTTCTGGCCCTCGATCCAAAGTACCTGCGCGAGATGCCGTTCATCCCGACCCTGAGCCAACCCCTGCCCGTGACCGCAGAGACCATCGGCCTGAACATCAATCCACAGGCCACCGTCGACTGCCTGCCGGTGGTGGGCGCCTACGTGGGCGCCGACATCACCGCCGGCATCCTGGCCGCGGGCATGTACGACACCGACAAGCTGACGCTGTTCATTGACGTCGGCACCAACGGCGAGATCGTCCTGGGCAACCGCGACTGGCTTATCACCTGCGCCTGCTCGGCGGGCCCGGCCTTCGAAGGCAGCGGTGTGCGCCACGGCATGCGGGCCACGGCCGGCGCCATCGAAGAGATCTGGATCGATCATCGCACCTACGAGCCAACCTATGAGACCATCGGCGGGCTGCCGGCACGGGGCATATGCGGCTCGGGCATGATCGGCCTGCTGGCCGAAATGTTTATCACCGGCATCCTGGACAAGGCAGGCAAGATCAAACGCGACCTGCCCACGCCACGGGTACGCGCCGGCGAACACGGCGGCGAGTACGTCGTCGCCTGGGCCAACCAGTCGGGCATCGGCGCCGACATTGTCATCAACGAGGTGGACATCGCCAACCTGCTTCGCACCAAGGGAGCCATCTACGCCGGCTTCACGGTGCTCGTCGAGAGCGTCGGCGTGCAGATGTCCGACGTGGAGCAGGTGCTCATCGCCGGTGCCTTTGGCCAGTACATCAACGTCGAGAAGGCGATCCAGATCGGCCTGCTGCCCGACATGCCCTGGGACCGGTTTCGCTTCCTGGGCAACACTTCGGCCCTGGGCGCTTTTCACGCCCTGGTTTCGCGCTCTATGAGGCGCGAGCTGATCAACGTCGCCAAGAAGATGACCTACCTGGAGCTCTCGGCCGACAACACATTCTACGACAAATTCATGTCGTCTCTGTTCCTGCCCCACACCGATATCACGGCCTTTCCGTCGGTCATGAAACTCCTGGAGAGCAGGGCAAACCGGTAGAGCGCTGACCGGAAAGCGTGTCCGCCCGGACGAGGCCGGGGGACAGAGAAGAAAGAAGACCTTTGGTTCGACCGGGTGGCGTCTGCCGCGCAAGAGATGACACCCACCAGATCAGCGAGGAGGCGAAAGCATGTATATTATCGGTGAAAATATCCAGATCCTATCACCTCGGGTCAAGGCAGCCATCGCTGACCGCGATCCCACCCAGGTTCGCGAAATGGCCCGGACCCAGGTGGAACACGGCGCGAATATGATCGACCTGAACATCGGTCCGCGCAAGAAGGACGGCATCGAGGTCATGGAGTGGATGATCGAGCAGGTGTACGACGAAGTGGGGCCGGTGCCCCTCGCCCTCGATACCACCAACGCCGCGGCCATCGAAGCCGGCCTGAAAAAGTGCCAGGAGCTGGGCATCCAGCCCATGATCAACTCGACTTCGGCCGACCCCGACCGCCTGAACGTCACGATGCCCCTGGCCGCCCAATACAACTCCTGGATCATTGCCCTGGCTATGGACAAGAACATCCCGCCCACGGCCGACGGGCGCGTCGGCCTGGCCATGGAGATCCTGGTGCCCAAGGCCGAAGAGTTGGGCATTCCCATGCAAAACATCTATCTCGATCCCCTGGTGCTCACGGTCAACGGCTGCCAGGAGCACGGCCCGGAGACGCTCAACGCGATTCGCTCCTTCAAGATGCTCTGGGATCCGTCACCGATGACCACCGTCGGCCTGTCCAACATCTCGAACGCCGTACCCCACGAGAACCGCAGCCTCTTGAACCGCACCTACCTGGTCATGCTCATGGCTGCCGGCCTCGACTCGGCCATCGCCGATCCCCTGGACCTGGCCCAGAACGAGGTCATTCGCATCGTCGAAACACGCGACGACAGCACCGGGGTGGGCCGGGCATTCCTGTCCCTGTTCGATTCCGTGGCCGCCATGGAAGAGTTCACCCCCGACCACGTGGACATGAACGACCCGGAGCAGCAAGCCATCTATCGAACGGTGCGCATCCTCGAGAACAAGGTCATCTACGCCCACGGCTACCTGACTACGTGACGCACGCGAGCGCTGCGAGCGCTGCGCTTGCTGACCTGTAGACCAAGACCGCCCGGCAGAGCTCGTCCGGGCGGTCCTTTTATGTCTTGCGAAGGGGCTGCCCTGGCGCTCATTTGACAAAGGCCTATGGTTGTGTTACGATTTGGTGGTTACACGGCCACGTCCCGTAGCCAACAAAGGAGAACAAGGATGAAACACACAAGAAGCATCGTCGTCGCACTACTGCTCTTTGCCCTGGTGGCCATTCTGGCGGCCTGTGGCGGGGAGCCCGAGCCGGCCGCGACTGCAGTAGAGCCCGCGGCCACCACGGCACCCGAGTCTACCACGGCACCAGCGCCTACCGATACTCCCGTTCCACCCCCCACCGACGTGCCCGAACCAACGGCCGAAACGTCTGTCGAAGAGCCGGCCGAGGAAGCAGCAGGCCTGAACCTGGAGGATCTATCGTCCGCGTCGGACCTGACCAGCTACCGTGCCACGATGACCATGAAGGTCTCGGGGACCCAGGGCGGCGAGGCAGTCGACAGCAGCCTGGAGTTTCTCATGGAGTACACGAGCGACCCGCAGGCACAGCACATCCAGATGACCGGCCAGGGTTTGGAGGGGGTAGACCCCGGGGGTGCCATCGACATGTACCAGGTCGAGGGCACCACTTACGTACAGTTTGGCGACCAATGGCTAAGCATGCCCAGCACCGATGAAATGTCGGCCGATATGGGGCTCATAGAGCCCGATGACCTCATCGACGACACCTGTGGCTGGAAGCAGCAACGCGATACCGACTACGAGGGCATCGAGACGCTGCACTTTACGCTGTCCACCGAGGATGCAAAGGAATGCATGACCTCCAAGGTGTGGGGCGAGGTCGGCGACATCACAGAGGCCAGCGGCGAGCTGTACGTGGCCAAAGATGGGAACTATATCGTCCACATGGAGATGGTCCTGGTGGGCACTGACCTCGAGGCCGATATGGGGGCCGAAGAACAGGTTCTGGACGACGGGCGCATGGAGATCACCTTTGATATGCGCGATGTGAACCAGTCCTTCACCATCGAGATCCCCGAAGAGGCCCTGGTCAGCGGCCAGATGCCGGAGGATCTGCCCATTCCAGAGGACGCAGAAGAGGTGAGCAATGCCTTTGGCATGATCACCTACAGCACGGCGCAGACGCCGGCCGAGATCAGCGACTACTACAAGGCCCAGATGCCGGCCAACGGCTGGACCGAGGTCAGCGCCGAAGAGTTTTCGGGCATGTTCATGCTCCAATACTCCAAGGAAGGGCGCACCGCCAACGTAACCATCAACGCCGACGATTCGGGCAAGACGTCGGTGTTGATCATGCTCGAGGAGCCGGAGAGCTAGTCGAGCGAGTCGCATCGAGAGGAGGCCGGGAGCACTGATGGGTGTGTCCCGGCCTCTTGCGAATGCCCCCCTTGCCCGCCGGCCTGGCGCCGGGATCAAGAGATCCGTGTGAGCGCGCACGGAACAGTCTGAGCAATCGAGGCAGGTGGCATGGAGATTCTCGACGAGGGCCAGGGAGAGCTGTTGGGCTGGCACGACCCCGACGAAAATCGTGCCTGGGTGCGAGACCACAAACCGCGGGGCCTCACGGACAAACGCATGTCCGTCCACGATGCCGTCCGGGTGTTTGTCCACGACGGTGCCTACGTCGCCCTGGGCGGCTTTGGTCACATCCGCACCCCCATGGCGCTGCTCTACGAGATCATTCGCCAGGGGCGGCGCGACCTGGCAGTGGCCGGCAAGACCGCCGTACACGACATCGACATTCTCATCGGCGGGGGCTGCGTGAGCAAGGTCGAGTGTGCCTACTCCTTCGGGCACGAAATGCGTGGTCTGTCACCATGCGGGCGCCGGGCGGTGGAAAGTGGCCAGGTCAAGGTGGTGGCCGAGATCTCGAACGCCGGCTATCAGTGGCGTTTCCTGGCGGGCATGATGGGCGTTCCCTTTGTCCCGTCTCGCAACTTATTGGGCACCGACACGTTCGCCAAGAGTGCGTGCAAGGTAGCCCGCGATCCCTGGTCGGGCAAGCCTGTGGTCCTCATCCCCGCTGCCTACCCCGACGTGGCCTTGCTGCACGTGCCCCGCTGCGACTGCTACGGCAACGCCCAGATCGACGGCATCCTGGTCGAGGATTTTGAGCTGGCCCGCGCGGCCCGCCGGGTCATTCTCGCCATGGAAGAAGTGGTGGACGAAGAGCAGATACGCAGCAACCCCCGCCTGACCGCTATCCCCTACTACGCGGTCGATGCCGTGTGCCACGTTCCCTTTGGCGCCCATCCCGCCCAGATGCCCTATCAGTACTTTTTCGACGAAGAGCACATCGCCGAGTGGCTGCGCATGAGCAGGACCGAAGAGGGCACACGGGAGTACATGGAGCGCTACGTCCTGGACGTTTCCGGCCCTGATGAATACCTGGAGCGCGTGGGTGGCCTGGCGCGAATGCAAGTCTTGCAGCAGCTCGAGGAGGGCCGGCTGCCGCTGATGTAAGAGGAGGAACCTTGGGCGCTTTTACGCTGACCGAGTTGCTGGCCTGCGTGGCATCCCGGCTCCTGGAGGACAACCGCTCTGTCTTTGTCGGCACGGGCCTGCCCATGATTGCCGCCCTGCTGGCCCAACGCACCCACGCGCCGCGTCTGCTGATCATCTTTGAAGCGGGCGGGGTCGGCCCGCGGATCCCGTCCCTGCCTGTTTCCGTGGGCGATGCCCGCACCTTTCACCAGGCCGTCCTTGCCTCGAGCATGCACGACGTCATGTCGGCCTGCTGCGCCGGCTACATCGACTATGGCTTTCTGGGAGGGGCCGCCGTCGATCGCTACGGCAACCTGAACACCACCATCTTTGGCGACTGGCAACGACCCAAGGTGCGACTGCCAGGCTCGGGGGGAGCCAACGACATCGGCTCGTTTTGCTGGCGCACGATCTATCTCATGCGCAACCAGAGTACGCGCACATTCATGCAGAAACTGCCCTTTGTCACCACGCCCGGCTACCTCGACGGCCCGGGCGCCCGGGAGCGCGCCGGCTTGCCGGCGGGCTGCGGGCCCTATCGCGTCATCAGCCAGTTGGGCGTCTATGGCTTTGACGAGGACAGCAAACGCATGATGCTCCTGGCCCGCCACCCGGGCGTGACGGTGGACGAGATCCAGGCCAACAGCGAGTTCCCCATCCTCGTGCCTGCCGACGTGCCCGAGAGCGAGCCGCCCACAGCCGAAGAGCAGCGCGTCCTGCACGAGATCGATCCCTCGGGTCTGGTCCTCGGCAAGTAGACGCCGGCGTTCACCTGGTAAGCCTGGCCTGGAGAAATCCTTCACTTGCCCTTTGTCCCGCTTTCGGGTATAATCCCTGGCAGAAGGCGAGACGGCAAGGACGCCGGATCGTTTGTACTGGCCTCGTCGCTCTCGCCTCAGCGGGGAGAGCGTTTTCTTTTTTTACCACAGAAAGAGGGGAGTGAACGATGAAGGTACTGATCACTCACGACGAGCTTTGCATCGGTTGCCGCCTTTGCGAAGACGTCTGTTCCCAGGCCTGGTTCAAGGAGATCGACCACCGCAAGTCGTCAATTCGCATCTCCAGCCTGGGGAACGCCGAATGGGACCTCGCCGTCTGCAGCCAATGCGGTGAATGCATCCAGGTCTGCCCCACGCAGGCGTTATCCCGCGACAAATCCGGTGTAGTGCGCGTCAACAAGAAGCTGTGCGTGGGCTGCCTCTCGTGTGTGGGCTTTTGCCCCAATCTGACCATGTACTATCACGAAGACAACCTGGAACCCTTCAAGTGCATCTCCTGTGGCCTGTGCGCCAAGGAGTGCCCCACGGGTGCCATCGTGATAGAAACCCTGCCGGACTAGGAGGCCGCAATGAACAAAGTGGAGATCAGCAAGGAACGACTGGAAGAGCTAAGGGCCGGCCATCGCGTGCTGGCCGAGCTGCGCTACGAGCCGTCCCAGGTCGAAAAGGGCTATGCCGGCCAGACGCTGCACGTCGACGTCTCGAAGAACACCATCACCCTCAAGCCCGTCGACGAGAAGATGAAAAGGACCTTTATCGGTGGCCGGGGGTTTGACCTCTGGCTGCTGTGGAACGCGGTCAACGGCAACACCCGCTGGGACAGCCCCGAGAACGAGGTCGTAATCGCGGCCGGGCCCATCGGCGGCATCACCCAGTACCCGGGCACCGGCAAGTCTATTGCCGTCAGCATTTCTCCCCTTACCGGCAGCGTGGTGGACAGCAACGTCGGTGGCTATTATGGACCCCTCCTCAAGTTCTCGGGCATGGACGCCATAGAAGTGCAGGGCATCGCCCAGGAAGAGGTCATCATATTTGTCGACGGCAACGAGGGAGTGATCCAGATCATCGCCGCGCCCCACGAGTCGGTCAACAGCAACGAGCTGGCTGAAGAGGTGGTGGCTCTCTGGGGCAACACGCCCGCCGAAAAGCAGGGCATCTCGTCCGTCTCGGCCGGCCTCGGCGCCGAGCACACCCTCATCGGCTGCCTCAACTTCAGCTTCTACGATCCGCGCCGGCAGTTGACCCGCCTGAAACAGGCCGGGCGGGGAGGCATTGGCACGGTGCTGCGCAAGAAAAAGGTCAAGGCCCTGGTGGTCAAGTATGAAGGGGTCTCGGGCGATAGCAACCACCCCGAGGACCTGGCAAGCATCCAGGAGGCCGGGTCCAGGATGCACCGCGAGATCTACAAGCAGGATCCCATCATGTATCAGATGCGCGTGGACGGGACCAACCACCTGCAAAAGATCATGAACGACTATGACATCCTGCCGGTGCACAACTTCCGCTACGGCAGCCATCCCGAAGCGGACAAGATTTACTCTCCCCACTTTCAAAAATACTTTGACTACAGCGGTCCCGACGGATGCTGGTACGGCTGCACCATGGCTTGCGCCAAGTTTGCCCTCGGGCTCGAGCTGCGCAGTGGGCCGTTCAAGGGCCAGAAGGTCTGCGTCGACGGTCCCGAGTACGAGACCGTGGCAGGCATCGGCGCGAACTGTGGCATCTGGGACGCAGAGGCCGTCCTGGAGGCCAACTTCTATTGCGATGCCTATGGCGTCGACACCATCTCCTTCGCCACGGCCATGGCCTTTGCCATGGAGTGCTACGAGGAGGGCGTTCTGAACCGCGAGATCACCGGCGGCCTGGAGCTGAACTTTGGCAACGCCGATGCCATGCTCGAAGCCCTGCACCAGATGGCCCGCGGCGAAGGCTTTGGCACCGTCATCGGCCAGGGCATCCGCCGCATGAAAAAGCTCTTTGCCGAAAAGTACGGCGGCGATCCGCATTTTCTGCAGGACATTGGCATGGAGGCCAAGGGCCTGGAGTACAGCGAGTATGTGACCAAGGAATCGCTGGCCCAGCAGGCCGGGTACGGCCTGGCCAACAAGGGCCCGCAGCACGACGAGGCCTGGCTGATCTTTATGGACGCCGTGAACAACCAGATTCCGACCTTTGCCGACAAGGCGGAGGCTCTTCACTACTTCCCCATGTGGCGCACCTGGTTCGGGCTCAACGGCCTGTGCAAGCTGCCCTGGAACGACGTCGAGCCGGCCGACAACCGGACCCGCTATTCGGGTCTGGACGCGGCCAAGGTGCCGGAGCACACGGAAAACTATGTGACGCTTTTCAAGGGAATGACCGGCCGCAAGGACGTCCAGAGTGGCGACGACCTGGTCCGCATATCCGAGGCCGTCTACAACTTCCAGCGGCTGTTTAACCTGAAAATGGGCTTTGGCACCCGCGAGCACGACGCCATCCCCTACCGTTCCATGGGACCGGTCACCGACGTGGAGTACGAGAGCCGCGCCGAGCGCTACGACGAGCAGTTGCGGACGATGGTGGGCATCGACCCCACCGGTATGTCCACGACCGAAAAGCGCCTGGCCCTGCGTCGCCACCGCGAGAGCGAGTACGAAAAGCTCATCGACGCCGTCTACACGCGGCGGGGATGGAATGCAAATGGCATCCCCACCCTGGAGACGGTACGTGCCCTGGGGATTGACTTCCCGGACGTCGTGGCGCTGGTGGAAAAGCACGGAGGCTAGGATCGCAGGCTCGGCAGGACCATGATCCGCGTCAACGACAAGTGGGACGTGCCCTGGCACAAAGGAATGACGGTGCACGACGTCCTGGTGGCGTGCAACTTTACCGTCCACTACGTGGCCGTGTCCATTAACGGCGTCATGGTGCCGCCTGAGCAACATGGCCTGCACCCGGTGGCCGATGGCGACCGGGTGCAGGTGATCCACATCATCGGTGGTGGGTAGGCCATGCGCCTGCTGTCGTGGAACGTAAACGGGCTGCGCTCCATCGTGCGCAACGGCTTCTGGGAATGGCTCCAGGCCGACTCTCCCGACGTGCTTTGCCTCCAGGAAATACGCATCCAGCCCGAACAGCTTACGGAGGAGATGCGCCTCGCCGGGGGCTACCACGTCGCCTGGAACTGCGGCCAACGCAAGGGTTACAGTGGCGTGGCCACCCTCAGCCGGGAGCGGCACCTGGCCGTCCAGCATGGCTTTGGCGAGGCGCGCTTTGACGACGAAGGCCGCGTCCTGCTAACCGAGCACCCGGGATTCACGCTGGTGAACGCCTACTTTCCCAGCGGACAGCGCGGCCACGAGCGCGTGCAGTTCAAGCTCGAATTCTACGAGGCGCTCCTGGCCTACTGCCAGGATCTCGTGCGCCAGGGAAAGCGGCTGGTCATCTGCGGCGACCTGAACACCGCGCACCAGCCCATCGACCTGGCCCGGCCCACTCAGAACAAGAAAACGTCCGGCTTCTTGCCGGAGGAACGCGAGGCCCTGGACCGCTGGCTGCAGAGCGGCTTCGTAGACGTTTTTCGCCACCTGCACCCCGAAACCAGGGAATATACCTGGTGGAGCAACCTGCACAATGCCCGCTCACGAAACGTCGGCTGGCGCATCGACTATTTCCTTGTGACAGAGGACCTGCTGCCTGCCGTGGGCGGCACGTCCATTCGCAGCGAGGTGGCGGGCTCGGATCACTGCCCGGTGGAGCTGTACCTGGACCTGGCTTTCGAAGCGCCCTGTGCCAGCAGCGCGTCACCGGCGAGCATCGACGAGGAGGAACCGGCATGAACGAGGTCAAGCTTGCCGTCATCGGCGGCTCGGGCGTGTATGACATTGAGGCCTTGACCGACGTGGAAGAGAGGCACGTGACCACTCCCTATGGCGACCCGTCGGATCGGATCGTCATCGGCAGCCTGTCGGGCATGCGCATCGCCTTCTTGCCCCGCCATGGCCGGGGCCACAGGCTGACGCCCGGCGAAGTGCCCTACCGCGCCAACATCTGGGCTCTCAAAAGCCTGGGCGTGGAGCGGATCATCTCGGTCAGTGCCTGCGGCAGCATGAAGGAAAAGTATCAGCCGCGGCACGTGGTCATCCCCGATCAGATTTATGACAACACCAGGCACCGCACCTACAGCTTTTTCGGCGATGGCCTGGTGGCCCACCTGTCTTTCGCCGAGCCGTTCTGCCCTCACCTGAGAGGCCTCGCAGCCGAGGCGGTCCGCAAGGCCGGAGGCACGGTGCACGAGGGGGGCACGTTTATCACCATCGAAGGGCCCCGCTTTAGCACGCGCGGCGAAAGCCTGGTCTATCGTTCCTGGGGCGTGGACATCATCGGGATGACGGCCGTGCCCGAGGCCCAGTTGGCCCGCGAGGCCGAGATCTGCTACGCGACCATCGCCCACGTCACCGATTACGACGTCTGGCACGAGGAGGAAGAAGCGGTCAACGTCGAGATGCTCATCGCCAACCTGATGGCCAACGCCGCGCTGACCAAGCGCAGCATTGCCGAGTTGGTCCCGCTCCTCGGCAACGAGCGGCCCTGCGACTGCGGTCAGGCCCTCGCGACGGCCTTTATCACCCGGCGGGACCTGATCCCCCAGGCCAAGATCGAGGAACTCGGGCCCATAGTCGCCCGATACTTCTAGAAACGCCGGTTACTCGGCGGTTACACGACGGTCACCCGGCGCTGCGTGGCAGCTGCCAGCCGCTCGGGCACCACGGCAACGCCGATGCCCGGGCCGGTGGGCACGGTCATGGTGCTGTCGTCGTTCACCACAAACTCGGGCTCCACGATGTCGCGGTGGAAATAGCGGGCGCTGGCCGATATATCGCCCGGCAGGGTAAAGCCCGGCAGGCTGGCCAGGGCGACGTTGTGGGCGCGGCCGATGCCGGTCTCCAGCATGCCCCCACACCACACCGGCCAGCCGTTCTCGCGGCACAGGTCGTGGATGGCACGGGCCACGGTCAGCCCTCCCACGCGCCCCGGCTTGATGTTCACGATGCGCCCGCTGCCCAGGGCCACGGCGGCGCGGGCAGCCGCCAGCGAGGGCACGCTCTCGTCCAGGCAGATGGGCGTGCGCAGCCGGCGCTGCAGCTCCGCGTGGTCCACCAGGTCGTCGTAGGGAAGCGGCTGCTCGATCATTAGCAGATCGTGCTCGTCCAGGGCCGCCAGGCGGTCCGCGTCGGCCAGGGTGTAGGCCGAGTTGGCATCGACCATGAGGGGCACGTCGGGAAAGCGCTCGCGAACCTGGCGCACGACGTCCACGTCCCAGCCGGGCTTGATCTTGCACTTGATGCGGTTGTAGCCCTGCGCCTGGTACTCCTCGATGCGATCCAGGAGGGCCGGCACCGAGGCCTGGACGCCGATGCTGACCCCTACGGCCACACGCTCGCGCGTGCCCCCCAGGAGCTGGGCAATGGAACACCTCTGAGCCTGGCCCAACAGGTCCCACACTGCGGCCTCCAGGCCCATCTTGGCCAGGTGGTGGCCCCGCACGGGCGCCATGAGGCGCGCGGCATCGTCCGGCGACGACATCTCCTGGCCGGCCACCCGCGGCCCCAGGAAGTCGCGGAGCACGTGCCAGCAGGTCTCGACCGTCTCGTACTCGTACCAGGGCCCCACCGACGTGGCGGCCTCGCCCCAGCCCATCAATCCCCCTCCGCGCACGGCGACGATGACCGTGTCGCGCGCATCTTCCCGGCCAAAGCTCGTCTCAAAAGGCTGCACCAGCGGCAGCCGCACGTGGTACAACTCCACACGATCGACCTTGATCATGACGCCTCCTCATCGCGTTTCAGATCGCGTTCCAGGACGTAATAGGCCCGCCCGCCCGGGGCGCTGCGCAGCCAGACCATCTCGACGGCCACGTAGCCGGCCGCGAAGCAGGCCTCCAGGGCCTCGCGCGTGGCCAGGCGCCAGGCGAGAGCCAGCTCGGGGTCGGCTGACTTCACAGCCTGGTAATTGGCCGGGATCTCCACACCCAGCCGCGCCTCCCCGGTATCCAGGTTCAGTCTGCCGGGGGCCCGGAGACCGCCGGTCCTCTCCACGCCGTGCAGGGCCCAGGCGCCAGGCTCGGAGACCCCGGTCCCTCCCCGGCGGGCCAGGCGCTCGGTAACGCGCCGGCTGTCGAGCCACCAATCCACCTGAAAGCGGTCCGAGGGCAGGCCGGCGTTCAGCCCGTCGGTCATGGGACCATAGAGATCCCGCAGGTAGGTGCGGCACACGGCGCCCAGCTTGGCAATGTTCAGGTGGGCGTTGCGGACCTCCAGGGGGTCGTAGGTCCAGCAGATGCGGTCCAGGCCCTGGGCCAGGACGGCTTCCCTCTGGGCACACTTGAGCTGCCAGCCGATCCCCTGGCCCTGAAGGTCGGGGGCGACGGCCATCATGTGCGAGTAATGATATCGCTGGCCTTCGCGGGCCAGGCCCGGAAAGCCAAAGACGAACCCGACGACCCTGCTGCCGTCAAAGGCCGCCAGGATCAAGCCGCCCGCCTTCTGGCCGGCGACCAGGAGGTGCAGGGGGACCACCTCCCGATAATCGGGCATGCGCCATGCGTGGAACTGCAGCTCTTCGCAGGCGCGGAACTCGTCTATCGTCTGTACGTTCCGGATCTCGACCATCATCCCCTTCGATGCCTGCCTGTTCAGAAAGACACGTACTCGTCCCGCACCAGGCCCGTCTTGTCTACGCCGAGGACGTCTAACAGCGCGGAGATCATCCCGGCCTTTTGCACGGCATCCTGCTTGCTCCAGGTGCGCGCCTTGATCTCCAGGTAGAGGTCGTCGGACGCCGGCTGGGTGAGGCGGTCCAGGTTCAGGGCAAAGTCCACGCCCTGGTACTTGATGCGCCAGCGCCGCCGTAGCTTGTCCACCCGCTTCTCGTCCTGGGGCTGGAAATACTCGCGGTAAAAGCGCAGGCTGCGGTCGGCGT